>CANJJP010000011.1 GCA_947474485.1 Bacteroidota bacterium
TGTCAGAATAATAATTTTTTAGATATGAAAACTTTAAATCCGAAGTGTTATTTGAATTATATTTCCATTGATGTGGTCCTTTACCATAAAAAATAACCTGATCGGTAGCATCAAAAATACCATCGTTTTCACCAGTAACCATAATTGAATTTTCAATTAAATCATCGTACCTAGGATCACTATTTCGCTCACTCAATGCTTGCCCACCATTACCATAAATTTTTATATTTCTAGGGTCCGTATTGCTTATATCAACACCCAATGAAGTTAAAAAATTCAGGTCCATTTTGTAAACACCATTTTTTGTAATTGCAATTTTATACCAATTGCCAGAGGATAAAACAGAACTAGTGGCATATGAGTTTACCGATGAAATTATTGGTAGATTATTTTTACCTGTTGATTCCCAATTTACTTTGTAAGAAGTTAATTTATCGTATGAGCCAGCATTGTTTTTTCTAAATGGAATCATTTCAGCAACAAAAACTCTTTGCATACTAGCAATACCAGAAATAGTTTTAAAAGCAGATTGATCTATTTGATTACTCCAATTTTCATCAATGTATTTTCGTTCCGCTTCATTCACCGTTTCAAAAGAAAGCCACTGAAAATTCGCAATTAAATCGGAACTTAAACTAGAAGTTTTTGTCTCAGATATAAAAGGAACGAAATTATTATCTCTGTCAAATAAGGCTGCTGTGAAATTAAAATTGGCTTTTGATTTTCCAGACAATGGATCCAAATAATACTTAGTTGGCTTCCATTCGATTTTCTTAACGGCAGATTCTTTCCTCCCCTGAGCGAAAACGAGTTGTATTCCGACAAAAATCATTAAAACCGTTAAAATTGTGCAGCGCATATTCTTTATTCTTAACAAATTTGCTAATTTATGTATCCTTTTTAGACCATAAACGTACACTATTCTAAATTATTATAAAAAAATTAATTTCTTTTTATGATATTTAATAATATATTTGTTGTTCCTTAAAAATTTGAGAGGTCACGTATGATTAAGAAATTACTACTCATATTGTCGGTTTTAAGCGTAGGATCTGCGGATTTACTAGCTCAAGACCCAGGATTTACGCAGTTTTATGCAAATCCACTATACCTGAATCCTGCATTTGCGGGTACAGCAAGATGTCCTAGAATCTGTATGAACTACAGAAACGAATGGCCAGGTCTAAACAATGCATATATAACTTATAGCGCATCTTATGACCAGCATGTAGACAACTTATCTGGAGGTATTGGTATACTTGCTACTTCTGATCGTGCAGGCGATGGAACATTAACTACAAACAGAATCAGTGGTATCTATTCGTATCAATTAAACGTTAACCGTGAATTCTCAATGAAATTCGGTTTAGAGGGCACATATCACCAAAAAAGTTTAGATTGGAGCAAACTTACTTTTGGCGATATGATTGACAGAAGAAGAGGTTTTGTTTGGAATACTAATGAAATACAAGTTAGAAACAAGGTGCAAGGTATAGATGTAAGCGCAGGCATGTTAGGATACAGCAAAAGATATTTCTTTGGTTTCGCTGCTCATCACATAAATCAGCCAGAAGAAGGATTTATACAACAAACTGGTGTTAAATTACCTATCAAATTTACAGGTCACGCAGGAGCAATGATTCCATTAGAAAAAGGTATGGAATCATATATTTCACCAAATATTTTATACCAACGCCAACAAGATTTTCAACAGCTAAATTTAGGTTTATATTTTGTTAAAAATCAGATTGTTGGTGGTGTTTGGTACAGAAATCAAGATGCCTTCATTGTTCTAATTGGAATACAAACTAAAAACTTTAAAGTTGGCTATAGTTATGATGTTACAGTATCTAAACTTGCTAATGTTTCTGCGGGTTCTCACGAATTATCAATGCAATTACAATTTGAATGTAGGCCAAAGAAAAGAAAGTTTAGAACGGTAAGTTGCCCTTCTTTTTAAGATTATTTGTAACTTTGTGAAAGTTTTTACGTTATAACTGTACTTTAAGCAAAAGACATGATTAAATTAAATTATAAATCAGTGCTGTCGGTGGTTGCGGGCTCAATGCTAATCGCATCTTGTGGAACCGAGCGTTCACCCATAACTGGTTGGGCATACAACGACCCTCAAAACGGTGGATTTGAAAAAGTTCCTTATGAGGAGCAAGAAACTGGGCCAGGCTTAGTTTTAATCGAAGGTGGAACTTTCACTTTTGGTAGAACTGAACAAGACGTTACCTACGATTGGAATAATGTTCCTCGTCGTGTAACGGTTTCTTCGTTTTATATGGATGAAACTGAAGTAAGCAATTTCTCTTACTTAGAATATCTATATTGGACAAATCGTGTTTTCGGACCTTCATATCCTGAAGTTTATCTTAAAGCGTTACCTGACACTTTAGTATGGCGTGAGAAATTAGCATATAACGAACCTTACGTAGAATATTATTTGCGTCATCCAGCTTATAGAGATTATCCTGTAGTTGGTGTAAACTGGTTACAAGCAAATGATTTTTGTTCTTGGAGAACTGATCGTGTTAATGAATTCATTCTAATTCGTGAAGGTTTATTAGAGCATGTTCCAACCGCTACTGAAACTGATTACTTCAGCACTGAATCTTATTTAGCAGGTAAATGGGGTGGACAGTTAAAACAAAAATTACCTTCATTTGATGACCAAGCTCCTGAAAGAGATGTTAGAATGGAAGATGGTATATTCTTGCCTAAATATCGTTTACCAACAGAGGCTGAGTGGGAATTCGCATCTTATGGTTTAATTGGAAACACAATTGGCGAGCGTATTACAGATAGAAGAATTTATCCTTGGAACGGACATGGTGTTCGTAATCCTGAAGAAAAGTATATTGGTCAAATTATGGCTAACTTTGTTAGAGGTAATGGTGATTATATGGGTGTTGCAGGTTGGTTAAATGATAACGCCGATGTAACAGCTCCTGTTTATTCATATTGGCCAAATGATTATGGTTTATATCACATGGCAGGTAACGTTTCTGAGTGGGTATTAGATGTTTATCGTCCTTTGACTTCTGAGGATGCTGATGAATTCCGTCCATTCCGTGGTAACGTTTTTCAAACTCAACAACGTGATTCAACTGACGGAACAATCTTAGTTAACGATAATGTTCCTATTTATCAGAAATTTAAACATTCAGTATCTAAACCTGTAGGAACAAATGGTTCTAACGTTGGAACGGCTGAAGAGATTGTGGAAGATAGTATTTTGGTTTCAATCCCAGGAAGAGTAATGTGGAGAGATGTAAGTATTAACTATGCATCAGATAACCTAGATGAAAGAAGAAATTATAAATCGGCTGATTATATCGGAGAAAAAGATGGAGATGTGAATTCTTCGATTTACTTCGATCAAGGTGAAGACGCTTACGATACTAAAGCAGGAAAATTAATGTATGAATACGCGAAAACATCTTTAGTAAACGATGTAGCTCATGTTTACAAAGGAGGCTCGTGGAGAGATCGTGCATATTGGTTAAATCCAGGCACAAGAAGATTTTTAGATCAACGTCAATCATTTGCGTATTTAGGTTTCCGTTGTGCAATGACCAGAGTTGGAAGCCCAGCAGGTTTAGGTGGGAAATAATAGAACGAATTAATAATTAAAACCCCGTCTTAATCAAGCACGGGGTTTTTTATTTCAATTACATGAAAGTAACAGTAAACGTAAGATTAGTTAATAGCGAATTTGATCATGATATCGCAATTGCCCTTTATGAAGGTGATGAAAGTGAAGAGAACATAAAATATTTATGGGAAGACGAATTTGAAGTTTTAGGTGATATTGAGTCCTTTAAAGTAAAAAACAATGCCATTTATACACTTGAAGGGATGAAAGCTGACGACATAAAGTTTTCTTTCGAAATCTGGGACATGACAATTATTGAGTGTATTGATAAAGAAGGAAAAATTAATCAATTTTCCTTTTCCAAAAAATTAGTAAAGTCGACGGAGAAATTACAAGACGAAAAAACAAAGGATATTATTTTTAATGTATTACTTACCGACAAGCTTGAGCATGTAAACCCAATGGATGGTTTATATATTTTAAAGTCAAATTTTCCAAAAGAATTATTGTAATCATATTTGAACAAAATTATAATCGTACTTTTGCCTTGTGTTCAAATCAATCACTAAACATCACTTACTATTACATCTTATTGTATTTATTTGGGGTTGGTCGCCAATACTTGGTAAACAAATATCATTACAAGCACTACAATTGGTATGGTATAGGATAGGAATTACAGTTATTGCAATTGCCCTTTACAATATTTACATCAAACAAAAATTTAAGCTTAGCGCAAAACAATACATTTATCTTATTCTAACTGGCGGTGTAATTGCTTTTCATTGGTTTTGCTTTTATCATGCAATTAAAGTATCAAATGTTTCGGTAACACTTGCAGCATTTGCTACAGGAACTTTATTTACATCCATTACTGAACCTATCTTTTACAAACGTAAAGTATTATGGTACGAAATGTTATTTGGATTAATAATTATTGCAGCTATTGCAATGATATTTAAAGTAGAAACGAAATACGCTTGGGGGATTATTTTCGGAGTACTTGCAGCATTAACATCATCTCTATTTACAGTGTGGAACGGAATATTTGTTAGAGACATTGCATCACCTGTTATTAGTTTAGTTGAACTTGTTGGTGGTTTTGCCTTCTTATCTATTTACTTATTGTTTAATGGAAACTTTACTGCAGATTTTTTTGTTCTATCAACCAATGATTTGTCCTTCTTAATTCTATTTGCAGTTGTTGGCACGGCATTTCCATTTATTGCAAGTACAAACCTTTTAAAAAAATTAAGTCCGTTTACAGTTACACTCACAGTTAATTTGGAAACAGTTTATGGAATTATAATCGCTTATATCTTATGGAAACAAAGCGAACAAATGACGATTGAGTTTTACATTGCAACAGGTATTATTTTAACGGTAATTGTATTAAATGCAGTTTTAAAAACTAAACTTCAAAAAATGTCGTTCAAGAAAAAGAAAATAGTGTAATTTAAATATTATGAAAAAATTTATACTTTTAATTTTCTTCTCCTATCAAATTTGTGTTGCGCAAACCTTAACAAACATCGCCTCTTTCGGACATCAAATTGAAATAAGTGGAATTAAACAAAAAAGCACTTTGCGATTATTAGATATTAATGGCAGACAAATTTTATCTAAACAATCTACAGATGAAAATGTATCTTTGCATCTGCCAGAAGGGACTAATGAAGGATTTTATATTATTGAAATATCGGACGGCACAAATTTGATAAACAAAAAAATTATTATACGATAATGCACTACAGTCAAGAAAGAGAGCGAGAAGACAAAGAAGAAAACTGCATTTACGGCATACGCGCTGTAATTGAAGCTATAAAAGCTGGTAAGGAAATAGATAAAATTCTTTTACAACGAGGTTTAGCAAACGACTTATTTGGTCAACTACGCAAAGAATTAGTTGGAAAAGAAATTCCATACCAATTTGTTCCTCCCGAAAAGTTGCGCAGAGTAAGTAGTGCAAATCATCAAGGCGTTATTGCCTATCTAGCGAATGTTACTTACTATAAAACAGAAGAACTATTACAAAGTGTTTTCGAAAAAGGAAAAATTCCTTTTGTATTAATATTAGATAGAGTTACGGATGTAAGGAACTTTGGTGCAATTGCAAGAAGTGCAGAATGTGCTGGTGTTGATTTTATAATTATACCATCACGAGGAGCAGCGCAAATTAATGCAGATGCAGTAAAAACATCTGCAGGTGCTTTACACAGAATACCAGTTTGCAGAGAAGATAAATTAAAAGAAATCATCGAATATTTAAAATCATCTGGATTAAAAATATTTGCTTGTCATGAGAAAACAGAACAAACGGTATACTCAGTTGATTATAGCGGACCACTTGCTGTAATAATGGGTTCAGAAGAAAATGGAATTTCTGGAGAATACTTAAAAAGAAGTGACGCTCAAATTAAAATCCCAATGGCAGGAAACATTTCTTCTTTAAATGTTTCGGTAGCCACAGGAATTGTATTATTTGAAATATTAAGAAGTCGCACCGCGACTTCTTGATGCAGCAGTTCTAACTTGAGATCGACTTCTTGTTGTAGTCATGTTCTTAGCTTGCATTTTTAATTGCTCTTTAATTTCTAAATTTTTCTTTTTGTCGTTCCTTATCTTTAGGAACAATAATAAGCCAAAAACAAATACGGACGCTGCAATGGTAACAATGAACATTGGTCCACTATCAACAGGTTCGTTTCCACCTAAGTTAAATTTTTCTTCTTCAGCCATCAGCGATCCGCTGAATAATACTAAAACGAATAAAATTATTCTTCTTAGTATTTTTTTAATTTCTTTGTCCATGATTTCTATGTATTAGAATTAATAGTTAATTTAATGAAATAATTAAATGATTCTTAGTTAAAAACATGTCTTTTATCTACAATTTAGTTAACGTTGGTTTTTTATCGACAAATAATTGCCTAAAACCATTTATCACATTTCATTTTATGATTCAAGCTATATTGTTAATTTCGCTTTTCAATAAACTATTATGCGTCAACTATTTCTCTCTCTTTTTGTAATTGCAGTATTTTCAATCTCTGCACAAAAAATGCTTACTGTTTCGGATGCAGTATTAAAACAAAGGAGCACATTAGCACCTGCAAAACTTCAACAAATTAATTGGATACCTGCAAGTAACAATTTCTTTTACGTTGATTCAAAGGATAAGGTTACCAATTTATTTATTAGTGATGCAAAAACAGGCAATGCACAAACTGCGCAAACGATTCTAGAACTGAATCAAATTTTAAAATCTAATGCTGTTGATACAATAAAAGATTTTCCTTTACTAAAATTTACATCGCTAAATACCTTCACGTTTCAACTAAAGGATAAACTTTATACTTATGATTTAACATCAAAAAAACTAAGTTCTAGTCCAACAACAAAATTACCTGACACAGCAGAAAATGATGATAAAGCAAGAAATGGGAACATCGCTTACACTATAGAAAATGATTTATTTGTAAACATTGAGGGAAAAGATGAAGCTGTAAGCAAAAATGGAACCTATGATGTTGTATACGGAAAATCTGTTCACCGCGAAGAATTCGGGATTTATAAAGGAACTTTTTGGTCGCCAACTGGCAACCTACTTGCCTTTTACAGAATGGATCAAACAAATATTACTTCCTACCCAATTATGGAAATTGGTAATAGACCAGCAACTGCGCGTATGATAAAATATCCAATGGCTGGTGATAGCAGTCATTATGTTACTGTTGGAGTTTATAACACTAAGACAAAATCAACTGTATACTTAAAAACAGGGACTCCAAAAGATCAATACTTAACTAATGTTGCCTGGAGTCCTGATGAAAAATCAATTTACATTGCTGTTTTAAATCGCGATCAAAACCACATGAAATTTAATCGCTACAATGCAACAACAGGTGAATTTGAAAAAACATTGTTTGAAGAAAAAGAAGAAAAATATGTGCAACCCACACACACCATGGAGTTTGTTCCTAATAAACCAAATCAATTTGTGTGGTTTAGTGAGCGTGATGGTTTCGATCATTTATATTTATATGATACTGAAGGAAAATTAATCAAACAACTTACAAAAGGAAATTGGGTTGTTACTTCATTAAATGGTTTTGACACAAAAGGAGAGAATTTATTTTTCACTTCAACTATTGAAAGTGCTGTTACTCGCCATTTATGTAAAGTAAATCTTAAATCAGGAAAAGTAGAGCAAATTACAAGTGGCACTGGAACGCACACTGCATTAGTATCTGGCGACGGGGCATATATTATTGACCACATGCAAAATATTGATGTTCCAAGAGAGCAAAGTATTTATTCTTGCAAAGACAAGAAAAAAATTAAAGTAATAAAGAATGCAGAAAACCCATTGAAAGATTATGTATTAGGTAAACTTTCTATCTTCACTATTAATGCGCCTGATGGTACACCTTTATTTGTAAGACAATTTTTGCCAATCAATTTTGATTCAACTAAAAAATATCCTGTAGTTGTTTATTTATATAATGGACCTAATGTTCAGTTAATTAATAATACTTGGAATGGTGGCGGAGACCTTTGGTTCCAATACATGGCAGAGCAGGGTTACGTAGTATTTTCATTAGATGGTAGAGGAAGTGCAAACAGAGGAAAAGCATTTGAGCAAGCTACCTTTAGAAATTTAGGAGTAGCGGAAACTAATGACCAATTAGTTGGAGTTAATTACTTAAAAAGCAAATCGTGGATTGACCAAAACAATATGGTAATATACGGCTGGAGTTTTGGTGGTTTTATGACAACAAACATGATGGTTAAACATCCTGATATTTTTAAAGTTGCTATTGCTGGTGGACCAGTAATTGATTGGAAGTATTATGAAATTATGTACACCGAGCGCTACATGGATACTCCAAAAAATAACCCAGAAGGATTTAAAAATTCGGACCTAACACAATTTGCTCAAAACTTAAAAGGAAGATTATTAATGATACATGGCACCGAAGACCCAGTGGTAGTTTGGCAACATAGTTTATTGTTTACAAAAGCTTGCGTTGATAAAAGCAGGTTGCTTGACTATTACGTTTACCCGGGACACGAACACAATGTAATGGGAAAAGATAGAGCTAACCTTTTCGAGAAAATTACAGATTATATTTTTACGCATATTAAGAAGTAAGTTGTTGAATCAAAACTGCAATAACCAAGAATCAAGATTATTAGATATTTAAAGAGACTGTAAATAATTTTGTGTAAGTAGTTGATATTAGATTTTGCATCTGTCCTCAAAAGTAATTAAAAATTTGTTTAAGATCAGTCCCCAGTTTCTGGTTTGATGATTCCGATTTTTTTCAATAATATTTATGGCCAAATAAACAGCTTTACAAGTAGCATTATCGTTAGGAAAAACAGTATTTAGATTAAGTGGGGGAAGAGCTTTGAAAACGGCTAATATTTTTGCTGAAAATACTGCTTTAATGGCAACTTCCAGAGATTGGATTATTACAACAGGTGATTTAAATATGCCTTATGGGTTAATGCCCGAAACGGGGTGGAACTATAGATTAAATTTTACTCAAAAATTGAAACTGAATTTTAAAGATGCCTATATAACAGTTGATGTATATCGTACTGATTTTACTCAACAAGTTTTTGTGGATGCAGATTATAATACTCAAGAAGCTTGATTTTATAATTTAAATGGATCATCGTTTTCAAATACAACTCAAATAGAATTTGGTTGGGAAATCCGTAAACGATTAAATATTAAAACCGCTTACCGATATGTGGATACAAAAGTGAGTTATAAAACGGGCATCCTTCAAAAAGCATTAGTTTCAATGCACAGAGCGTTTGTAAATATATCCTACGAAACAAAAAGAAAACATTGGCTATTTGATGCAACTTTGCAATTTAATCGTAAAAAAACGTTTGCCTCAAACATTTAATAATCTAACTGAATATAAACGTGCAGAGTATTCTCCTAATTTTATAATGTGTTAGCTCAAATAACTTACGTTACAAAAATTAAGAAAGCAGATTTTAATATTTATGTTGGTGTAGAAAATGCATTAGATCTCAAAAAGCAAAATCCAATCATAGCAAGTGATACGCCGTTTAATAAATATTTTGATGCTAGTATGGTTTTGGGACCAATTTATGGCAGAATGATGCATGTTGGATTGAGATATAAGATTATATAAAATTTCAAAAAACTAATACTTACCCAAATTTTTATCATTTCACTTACTAAAGTTACATCATATCAATAATGTTGATAAAAAAGTTAATAAAATAAATTTAACAAATTTTAAGTGGCTTAATTATGCTGTAATTTTCGAGTAGCTAAAATTGTCCTATGAAAAAAGTTACATTAAGCGAAAAAAAAATATCAAAAAATGATATTCCTAACACAAACAAAGATTTAAGTAAATCAAGTTTGCAGGACAAGCGAGCGATTTTTTTGCAAGACCACTTTAAAAATAACTCAAAAAATAGCGAGGCAAATGTACCTGCAACATCAACTGATAATTCTATAAAATCAAACTTCACCAGTCCATACGAAATTGAGATTCTGAAATTAAAAGCAGAAATTGAAGATTTAAAAAAAGTTACGAGTCAAGCTAATACTAAAAAAGATATTCAAAGTGCTATGTCTGGTGTATTAGATAAAATACTTCCAGATTTTGTTCATGAAATTTCGTCACCAGTTAGCATCCTCGATAATTCTTTAGAAAATTTATTGCTTCAATATAACAAAGTAATGAATACTTATACTGATTTGGTGAATAATGAAAGCACGAAAGATGCTGCAATTTATATCTATCAATATACGCAGACCATCAGTCATTTTTTAGCAAACATTAATCATAATCTTAAATTTAGAGAAAATAAAAAAGTATTGATTACTGAATTAAGTCGATATAATTTTAAAAATATTCAGCATGGAGCAGATCATTTAATGACAGCTGGTGTATTACATATTGATGAAAAATTACATACAGTTTTTAGTCAAGAGAAAGGATTTGAGCTTTTCGATTTATTAATTTCTTTTATTTCGGTAAAACAATCCTTTGCTATTTTAGAAACAGCTAAGTTTAAGAGTAAAAATTTAATTGTTTCTATAAAAAATTATACAAATAGATCTTCGCATTCCATTGATGAATTATTTGATTTAAAATCATCAATTGACTCAGCTTTAGTTATGGTTGGACATAGATTGCGTTCTCGTAGATTTAATTTTTCATACGATGCTTCTTGCTTTATTACTGGTGATATTAAAAAATTGTCTCATATATGGATTAATTTACTTTCTAATGCAATAGAAGCAAGTAATTCAAATGGAATAATAAATCTAAATGTGTTTGTTGAAAACGAAAATGTAGTAGTAACTGTTCAAGATGATGGTTCGGGAATAAGTGAAGAAAATTTAAAAAACATATATAAAGCAGACTTTACAACTAAATTAAATCAAGAGGGAATTGGCATGGGGCTTGACTTTTGCAAAAACTACTTAGAAAGTATTGATGCTACGATTGAGGTAATTTCTAAACCAGGTGATACAACTTTTACTGTAAGATTTTCAACATATGCAAACAGCATCAAATAATTTTACATTTTCTCCAATTGTAAAGATTGAATCAAGTTCAATTCAACATACTATCGTCATTATTGATGATGATGCAAATTTGACACTTTCAATAAAAGAGAAATTATATAATTTTCCGGAATATGATTTTGTTATTGAAATTGCAAATGATCCAATTGAAGGATTAGAACTGCTTAATATTTTGCATACAGAAGGTGTCATTCCTTCCATAATTATCAGCGATTTATCAATGCCAAGTATGCAAGGTGATGATTTTTTAGAGGAATCTATGCGGTATTTTCCAAATGCTAAAAAAATATTGATGTCTGGTAATCCTAGTTTAGATGCTGTTGTTCATTCAGTTAATTCTGCTCATATTTTTAGAATGCTTACAAAGCCAATTCAAGAACTAGAGTTTCAATTAACCATAAGCCAAGCCATTAAATCTATTGAACTTGATACCCAAGTTAATGAACTAAACCTTAAGTTGACGCATATTAATGCCAATTTGGAAAAAATTGTTGAAGAGAAGATCTATGAATTAGCAGAAAAAAACCAGCAATTAACAGATAGTATTCATTATGCTGAATTAATTCAAAAATCGGTATTATCATCAGAAAAGGATTTTTCGTCAGAAATTCCAAATGGGTTTACTATTATTTTCCCGAAAGACATTGTAAGTGGAGATTTTTTTTGGTATCATAATGATGATGATTATTTAAGTTATTGCATTGCTGATGCAACTGGTCATGGAGTGCCAGGAGCTTTTGTTTCGCTTCTCGCTTATGGATCACTTCGCGAATCTTTTGAAAGTAAAAAATTAGAAAGAGACTTCAATTCAATTATTTGTTCTGCTAATAATCAATTTAAAAGAACATTAAATAATAACTCAAATAAAGATTCAGCTGAATTGGGCTATTTATTTTTTAATTGGAAAACCTATGAATTGAAGTATTGTGGTTTTAAAATCACACTTTATATCATACGCAAAGCTGAAATAATAGAATTAAAAGGATCAAAGCTAATTTTTGGCTCTGAAAACCTTGAAAAAATGAATGATGAATATATTCAAACTTTTCAACTTATTCGTGGAGACACTATTTTTATGTCTTCTGACGGTTATATTGATCAATTTGGTGGAAAACAAAATAAAAAATTTGGAAGTAAACGATTCAAATTACTGATATCCTTAATAGCCAATCATCATTATGAGAATCATAGAAAAATCTTGATAAAAGAATTTTTAAACTGGAAAGGGAATAATGAGCAAACTGACGATGTTAGTGTTTTTAGTTTAACAGTTTAACATTTCTTATTTACTTCATCTATTTCTGTTTAACATCGCTATATGTTGGATTGCGATTTAAATTTAAGTAGATATTTTTAATAAACTTTACCAAATTCCTTTTATTTATTTCAATATCTGATTAATAACAATTTATCAAAAAATTGGTTCTTAGATTCAAATAA
>CANJJP010000012.1 GCA_947474485.1 Bacteroidota bacterium
ATAACCTCTACCTTTACTCAGGCGAAGGAATGAGCGGCACTCTTTTGGGGTTTAATTCATTGTTTATTGATACTGTAGGAATCAAATCTTATAATTTAAGTCCTACCTTAAGTATTAATCAAGACACAACATATACTTTTAAGTTAGTCGCAATGGATGGTGGTACTATTAATATTGAAGGGGATACAAATAACACTTACCTAAATGGTTATGGTTATTGGTTCGATGGACCTGCGCAACAATTATTAGGTGATTTAGCCTTTCAAACGTTCGTTGATACTGCTTCAGGTGCTGGTGGATGTCAAAATCCAATTACAGTATCTGCATATTTAATTTCTAATGAATTAGGTTGTACAGGTTTTAATGGAGAAGCTGGTGTAAACGCAAATGGTGGTTCAGGGCCTTATACATATAGTTGGGCTCCTCTTGGTGGAACAGGACAATTAACTGGCCAAGTGCTTACTCAAGGTATGTATACCGTTACTGTTTCTGACACAACTGGTTGTGTAAGCCAAGGTAATGTTTTTATTTCTAGTGGCACTCTTAATGTAAATGCTACAGCGAATCCAATTTCTTGTTATAATTCCGGTACAGTTTATTCGAATGCAAATGGTGGTTCAGGTACATTATCTTACGTATGGTCAAACGCTGCAACCACTCAAGATTTAACTGGATTAACAAATCCTGGTCAATATTATGTAACAGTAAGCGATACAACAGGATGTATTAAATCGGATACTGTCATTTTATTAGATTATAGAATGGATGTAGTATTAGCTGTATACAATTCAACTTGCGGAAACAATAATGCTTACATTAATGCAACTCCAAATGCTTCTTACTATCCAACTTTTTATTGGTCTGGCCCTTCAGGATTTACTTCTTCAGATCAAAGCATCTTCAATCTTGCACCTGGTGTTTATACACTAATGGTTACAGATACAGTTTGTCCAACTTCATACGATACTGTAATTATTGCGGCTTCTTCTGCAATTACAATAACCCATACAGTTAACAATAATGTTTCTTGTAACGGGGGACATGATGGATCTGCTACAATAGTTGTTACTGGTGCTGCGCCTGGTGCTAATATCTATTGGGGCACCAGTGCAACTGGGTTAACCGCCAACGACCTAGGGGCTGGATATACTTTTGTTCAAGTAAATGATTCGCTTCAATGCATGGGTATGGACAGTATTTTAATTACCGAACCTCCTGCTTTAGTGGGTAGTTTATCATTTACTGAGCCATCTTGCGGCCTTAACAATGGTAACATATCTGCTAGCGTAACAGGTGGTACAGCTCCATACTCTTATTTTTGGAATACAGGAAACACAGCTAATAATTTAAATGGTATTGAAGCAGGTATTTATATGGTTGATATTACAGATGCTAATGGATGTATGATTTCTGATATTGCTACATTAGGTACTTCGGGTGGGCCAACAATTACTCCATCGGTAACAAACATTACTTGTAACAATGCGGATAATGGGGCAATCAGTGTTTCTCTATCAGGTGGTACACCTCCTTATACTATTTATTGGACAGATATGGATTCATCTTACACAACTTTGAATAGAACAAACTTACAAGCTGGTCCATATGAATTAGTTGTTGCAGATGTAAATGGTTGTCAAAGTATTTTTACTACTACAATTAATGAGCCATTACCTATTTATCCTAACATGAATTCAAGTTCACCAACTGCCTGTTCAACACCAAATGGTTCTATCACATCAAGTGTTCAAGGTGGAACTGCGCCTTATACTTATTTATGGAGCAATGCTTCAACTTCTTCAAGCATAACTGGATTAGCTGCTGGTGTTTATAGCTTAACTGTAACCGATGCAAATGGCTGTACAGGAATTAACATTGAATTTTTAAGTGACCCTACCTTGTTAGATGCATATGGTAATGATATACCTACAAACTGCGGAACAAATACTGGATCAATTGACATTACAGTATCAAACGGAAGTGGTTCATATTCTTACCAATGGACAAACGGAGCAACTACTGAAGACATTTCAGGATTATACCCAGGCGAATATGGCGTAACAATAACTGACCTTTTTGATGGTTGTGTTAAAGCTTTACAATTTGGTGTAAATTCATCAACTGCAAATTATGAACCTGAAGTGTGCTTAGTTACAGTTGATACCTTAGATGAAAAAAACATCATTGTTTGGGAAAGACCAGCAATTGGCGGTATTAAAGAATTTGTAATTTATCGTGAAACAAGTTCAGCTGGTGTTTACCGTTATATTGGAAAAAATCCAATTGATAGCTTAACAGAAATGAAAGATACATTAGCTAATACTGATTTGCATACTTGGAAGTATAGGATTTCTGCAATTGATAGTTGTGGTGTTGAAACGGGTGTAAGTGAAATAGAACATCGTCCAATTTATTTAACGGTTGATACAATTAATGGTTTACCAAGTTTAATTTGGACAAGCTACATGGGTCGTCCTTATTCTGATTACGTGGTAAAGAGAAATGCAAATGGAACAGGTTGGGTTGATGTGGTAACATTGCCTGCATCTCAAAACTCATTTGTAGATCTTAACTGCCCTTCAGGAATTATTGAATATACAATTGAAGCTTTATTTACTACTACTTGTAATTCAACTCGTGGTGCAATTAACACTACACGTTCTAACATTAAAACTCCAACTTCAGTTATCGTTGGATTAAAAGGAAATACAACAATTACAAACAATGTGAGTTTATTCCCTAATCCATCACAAGATAACTTCACGGTTTCTTTAGCAAACAAAACAAAAGTAAATGTAAGCGTTGAGGTTGTTAATGCAATGGGGCAAATAGTATATACAACTGCGATTAACGAATCAAGTAAATCAACTACTATTAATGCTGCTAACTGGAATACAGGTGTTTATTTTGTAAGAATTAATTCTACAGAAATGCAATCAGTAATTAAGTTTGTGAAACAATAATTACTACAATCTTTAAAACAGAAAAGGCTTCCCACGTCATCATGAGCTTGACGAATGAGGGAAGCCTTTTTTGTTTATATAATCTCAAGATGTTACTTTAAATGCTTACTATTAAACATCAATGGAAGTAAACTATCAATACTTTCAGCTACTAAAATTTTCCCAGTCTCACCCGACATTATTATTTTTATTTTTTGAGAATGACGTGTTTCGTATTCAGAAATTGCTTGTCGGCAAGCGCCACAAGGAGTTACTGGCTCGCCAACAACTTGATTTTCTGCTTTACAAGTAACTGCAATTGCTTTTATTTTTACATTCGGAAATTTAGTTCCTGCATAAAAAATAGCAACACGTTCGGCGCATAAGCCTGATGGATAAGCTGCGTTTTCTTGATTACTACCACAAATTATTTCACCATTTTCTAAAAGAACAGCAGCTCCAACATTAAAATGAGAATACGGTGCATAAGCACTTTCTACTGATTTACGTGCATGCATCAATAATAAACGATCCTCGTTTAGCAAATCAGTTTCTTTATTATAAAGATCAAATGATGAAACGATTTGTATTTTTTCTTTGCTATCCATAGTAGTACGAAGTTAATAGAATATAGGTAGAAATCAAAACTCTTACTTTTTGCGCATGATGAATAAACCATCACGAATTGGTAATAGTAATTTCTCTACTCTCGAATCATTTTTCATTTTTTCATTAAACGATTGAATGGCTTGCGTATCAACATCTTTATTCTTTTCTAAATCCAATATTTTACCACTCCACAAAACGTTATCAGCAATAATTAATCCACCTGGTTTTACTTTATCAATTACCAAATCATAATACAAAGAGTAGTTTCGTTTATCAGCATCAATAAAAACCATATCAATTCTTTCGGTTATTGCTGGCAAAACCTCCTTTGCATCTTTAGTAATTAATTCGATTTTAGTAGAGAGTCCACTTTTATCAAAATATTTTTTTGCTATAGCTTCTGTTTCTTCATTAACATCAATGGTAATTAATCTCCCATTTTCTTGAAGTCCTTTTGCAAGGCATATTGCAGAATAACCAGTGTAAGTTCCAATTTCAACAATCAATTTCGGTTGCAACATTTTAGAAAGCAATGTTAGCCAAAAGCCTTGCAAATGGCCGCTTAACATGCGAGGAGAAAAAACTTTTAAATTTGTTTCTCGTTGTAATTCAACTAATACTTCATCTTCTGGTTCGGAATGTAAGAGAGAATAGTCGATTATTTGGTCGTCGATAAATTCCATTAGATAGTAAGATTTAAGTGATATTAATTCCCTGTCATCATCCAAGCACTTGGATAATTTTGACGAATCGTTTGAAGCAAAGTACGCGCTTCGTCTAGGTTATTTGTAGATCCTGCGCTTACAATGTGTAATCCGTTCTTATTTTTACCAGTAATACTTGCATTAATATTTCTGTCATGAAGCGTATTAATTAAACGTTGCGCGTTTTCTTCAACAGAGAAACATCCAACAACTATTTTGTATTTCCCTGTTGCATTGGATGACTTTACAACATGATGCAATACTTTTTTTACCACAGTTTTATCAGCAACAACCGTATCACTAACATTTACAAAAATATAATCGTTTTCTGCTAACGCAATTCCTGCATAACCATTTGCGTCTACGATTACGTTAGGAAAAGGTTTAGCGGTGTAAATATAAGAAGCGTTTTTATAATTCGATTTTTCATATACATTACTCTCTGTTGAAATACCAAAGGCAGAGGTAACTTTATTTTTCATTTGCGGATTAGTTAAGGAAAAGAAAATTCCTAAAGCTAACATTGGCGCAGCTATACTAACAGCCGCAATTTTTAAGTATTTTTTAGATGATGAATTGTTGTTTTCTACAATTACTTTTCTATCACTTAATTCAATTATTTTGTCTGTTTTTGCAGCAACAATTTCTTCTGCATTAATAGAGAATAAACCAAAAGACTCAATTAAATAATTAACATCAACTTGCGGCTCAAACTGAATATTTTGTTCTGAATTCATGAACAAAACACCAAGTCCATTAAATTCTACTCGTTGTTTTGTTTGAAGAGTAGAAGAACAAAAATGTGCAAACTTCATTAGTTCTTCATTAGCTGCATTATATGAAAGGCTTTCGGTTTCCATAATATAGTTAACGAGCAAACCATCGTTATTTTGCAAGTTTTTATTAAACAAAATAGATTTTGCGGGCGGGCTTAACAAGCTTCCTTCGTTGGTAATTGAAGCCGGAAGATGACGAGCAACAAAACCACCAAACTGAGGTACAATAACACATTCGTGTTTGTACAAAAGTTCACTTATATATTGCTCTATCTTAGTTTCCATAATTAAAAACGGGTAACGAATTTACGAAAATCAACGCAGCAAACAGCCACAATCCAAAACATAAGTGTTAAACATTTGAAAATTACGAATTTAAAATTGCAGCGCCACTTAAATATTCAGTATTTTTGTACTCGAATTCCATATGAAACTCAATAAACTTAATATAATCAGGCACTTAAGTACTATTACTGTGTTTGCTTTTATTTTACCTTTTTTCTATTCCTTTAAAAATCAAAATATTAAGACGGAAACTACGCCAATTAAGGTAATTATTGCCATGCTCGACTCAATTAAAAAGATAAAATCATACGAGTTTAGCCTGAAAGCAATGGAAAGGGTTGAAAAGGGTGAATATTTAAGCGCAGAATCATACGTTAAACTTAATGTGAACCCCAGGGCACTTTATTTTAGAAATGAAAAAAGGAAAATATCTGTTATGTATGTTGCTGGCACTAATGAAAACAAGGCCTTAGTAAAAGCGAAATCATTGATGAACACAACTATTTCATTAGATCCTTATGGAAATATGATGCGAAAGAATCAACATTATACAATACATCAGTTAGGCTACGATTATTTTGGAAAAACCATAGCAACCGCTCTTTTAAAGGATAGAGAAAACCTCTCAAAGAACTTAAAATTTTTACCAAAAAAAAACATTAACGGAAGACACTGTGTAGGTCTAATTTTTGACGATCCTAAATTTACCTATAGCAAATACACAATAGGGAAAAACGAAGATGTTAGTAGTATTGCAGCAAAATTTAATGTGAGCGAGTATTTGCTTCGTTTAAAAAACGATTTACATAGTTTTTATGGAAACATTAAAGTTGGGAAAGTAATAGAAATCCCTTCTAATTACTGTAAAAATATTTTACTTTACCTTGACGAAGGCACGCTTTTACCAGCTACTATTTCCATTTACGATGATACTGGACTTTTTGAAAATTACGAGTTTTTGAACGTAAAAACCAATAAAAAATTCGGTCCAGAAGATTTTGGTAGATTTTATAAGGACTAATTTCTATAAACTACATGTTAAACCATTGTAAAAGATTTGTTATCTTCGCATTGTGAAAAAGAACCTTACGATTATTATCGTTTTTACTTGCTGTATCGGCTTATTCAGTTTTAGTAATAAAAAGCGAGCTAAACCTGCGTTTTCTTGTAAAGAAGTTGTGTTACGGATGATTAATGCAATTGCAGATGTAAAAGGATTAAAATATAATTTGAAAATTACTGAACGCACAAAAGGTAAATTTAATTATTTTTCCTCTTCAGTTAAATTAAATCGTAACCCCCGCAAACTATACTTAACCACAAATGGTATCGAAGTTTTATGGACAGTTGGTGCAAATAAAGGTGATGCATTAGTAAAGCCAAATTCGTTCCCATACATGAATTTGAATTTAGATCCACTGGGGAATTTAATGCGAGATGGGCAGCATCACACAATTAATGAAATGGGCTTTGATTACTTCGGGAATATAGTTGCGTATAACGTTTTAAAAACTGGTAGTAATTTTGATGATTACTTTAAACTTGAAGGCGAAGAAATTTTAAATGGAAAGCCATGTTACAAATTCAGTATTAATAATCCAGACTTTAAATTTTTTGATTACACTGTTTTAAAAGGAGAAAATCTTGTTAGCATAGCAAGAAAATTGCATGTAGGTGAATACATGATTTTAGAAAATAATAAAAAAGTGGATGGGTATAAGGACGTAAAAGCTGGGCAAGTTATTAAAGTGCCAACTGCTTATGCTAAATTTGTAGTTATTTATTTAGATAAACAATTATTTTTACCAGTAGGAAGCAGAATTAGCGATGACAAAGGCCTTTACGAGCAATACGATTATTTTAATCTTCAGTTAAATCCAACATTTGAAGAAAATGAGTTCACTAGGAAGTTTAAAGGATACGGATTTTGATTTATTGCTGGTTCCTAGTTCCTAGTTTTATTATTACTGATTTGAAATCTATTGTCCCTAGTGTGGTAGTAATAAACCAGAAACTAGTAACCTGCAACCAGCAACCTATTTCCTATCACTCAACACTTCAAAGTAAATCGTCAAGCTCTCTCCATTTTCATCAACAAGTGTAAGCATATGTTTCCCTTTTGATGGATTAATTCCTAATTGATGAATATCTTTTGTTGTTCCCACATACGACTCATCAATATGCCAATGTATTTGGGTTTTAGGATTACGATGTGCAACTTCGAAAACTGCTGCGGTTTGCTTGCTATCTAGGTCCACAGGAACATAAACACTTGTTCCATTTTTAGGATAAATCATTTCCATCATTTTTCCTTGAAAGACAAAACATCCTTCTTTAAAAGGCGGTAAAGTTTTATAACTCGCGTTTTTTAATTTGTAATAATATTCAATAGCAGGTGGTAAAATAAAATAAGCTGTATGTTTCATTTTATTCACATCATAACATTCATTTGTTACACGATAACTTTCTGTTTCATCTAGGTGAATTATTTTATGATATGGACACTGCCCCGTTTTCTCACTATTAATTGGCGCTTTAATAATTGTCGTCTTTGGACAAATTACAGAAGCTCTGTAACCACTCTCTGCGCATATTTTTACATTTTTGATTTCTTTAAATGGTTCAGCAAACCACGAAGATTTTTGTGGCAACAAACCAAACACATCAAATAAAATCGGGGCAGCTGCCGTAATACCTGTTAAGCCTGGGCGACCTTCTCCATCAGCATTTCCAGCCCATACGCCAACAACATAATCGGGGGTAACACCAATTGCCCAACCATCTCTAAAACCAAAACTAGTTCCTGTTTTCCAAGCGATTTTTCTTCCACCACTTAATCGTTTCCACGATGCATCCAAATCAGGGCGCGACACTTCTGCCATAGCTTCAAATGTTAACCACACAGAACCCGCCATTAATTTTTGCGACTTTGTTTTTTCATTCTCTACTTCCTTTGCAACATAAGTGAGCGGACGATAATCATTTTTAAAATATGCCCCGCTGTATAAATTATAATTATTTAAACTTCGCGCCATCGATGCATAAATGCCCGCCATTTCACTCAGCTTACCTTCTGCGCCGCCCAATATAATCGACATGCCATAATGCGATGCAGGACGATTAATAGTTGTCATTCCTAAATCTTGAATCTCTTGATGAAATTTCTCAACACCATGTTGCTGCAATAGTTTTACTGTCGGAATATTTAAACTTCTAGCTAATGCTTTCCATGCAGGCACTGCGCCGTCGTATGTAAGATTAAAATTCTTTGGTGAGAAACCGCCAATTTGTGTAGGAATGTCAGGCACTAACATACTTGGTAACAGTTCTCCATTATTCAACATCTCTGCATACAAATAGGGCTTTAATAAACTGCCCGTGCTGCGAGATGCATTAATAACATCCACATCATTTCCATGATCTTGCCCCTGCTCCGCTTTTGTATTTCCTATGTAACACAAAATATTTCCTGTGCGAACATCAGCTACAATTACTGCTGCGTTATGTATTTCAGAAGCTTTTAAATTTTTTGCATGAGTAGCTATGATTGCATTTACTTGCTTTTGTAATTCTAAATCCAATGTTGTTTTAATACTTTTACCTTCTCCTATATCTGCAATGCTTCTGTTAAGCAAGTGTGGCGCTTCTTGCGGGATCGAAAAAAATTTATCTGGTATTGGCTCAAGTAAACTTAATTCATAGGTCTCTTTATCAATCAGTTTGAACTCTAATAGAGTTCCTAGCAATTTATTCCGTTTAGCTAAAAGTAATTTTTGATTTTTTCCAGGATAAATTAATGAAGGTGCATTAGGCAAAACAGCTAAGGTTGCGCACTCAGCCCACGAGAGTTTATCAGGACTACGCCCAAAGTACCTTGCAGATGCAGCCTCCAAGCCAACAACATTTCCACCAAAAGGAGAATGTGTTGCATACAAAGTCATAATTTCATCTTTAGAATAACTAAACTCTAAGCGCAGCGCCCAAATCATTTCTATTAATTTTTCGAAATAAGAACGCTTACGATTTTTTCGTGCCATACGAATTACTTGCATCGTAAGTGTACTTCCTCCACTTACAATTTTTTTACGTTTAATGTTTTGCGAAACTGCTCTAAAAGTTGATCCCACATCAACACCAGGGTGAACGTAAAAATGTTTGTCTTCGAACATCATTAAACAAGCTGCAAACTTTGCAGGTACTTTTTCATCGCTTGGAAAGCGCCACTGATTATCTTTTGCAATACGAGCTGCTATTAATTTATCAGATTTGTCGTAAAGTACCGTTGAGTAAGGTGTGGTGAAAAGAGGTGACGGAAGGCAGAAAATGAAACTTATTATACTGATAAATGTCAGTAGATACACAACGAGACGTTTTATGCCCTGTGCAGCTATCCAAGTGAGTATATTTTTACTGATATTCAACGAATTACAAATATACTAAGAGTTTAGATTCGCTTTGTTTATAATCGTTCTAAATTAGTTTTCATGACAAAGTCATGACAATCGAATGAAGCTTTGTGCTGACCTTTGTTTTCAACGAAAAAGGGATGTTGGACAGTTTACAAATAGTTGCATTTACACACAAGCAAATTAAAATCAATGAGATTGGTTTGCTGCATTTGTCTGAGGAATCTCAGGAGCAAATTTTGCCTGCTATTAAAACTAAATTTTTGTTCAACGAATTTATGTTTCTTTCAACGTGTAATCGGGTTGAATTAATCTTTAAAACTCCTGATGATATTAATACATCTATTCTTTCCTCTATTATTACAGAAATTAATCCTAGTATCTCAAATGAAGATGCTGCAACGATTGCAAATTCGGCAGCTATATTTAAAGGTATACATGCAGTAGAACATTTATTTAATGTTGCTTCTTCATTAGACTCATTAGTAATTGGCGAAAGAGAAATTATTACTCAAGTAAGAAGAGCTTATGAAATATGCAATAAAATTGGTGTTACAGGAGATTTAATCCGTTTGTTAGTTAAACAAACTATTGAAACTGCAAAAGATGTTTACACAAACACCGACATTGCAAAAAACCCTGTATCTATTGTTTCTCTAGCATACCGCCAGTTACGTGATTTAAATATTAAGAACGATGCACGCATTTTAATTATTGGCGCAGGCGAAACAAATACTACACTTGCTAAGTATTTACAAAAACATAAATACGCAAACTTCGTTATATTTAATCGTACAGAAAGTAAAGCACAAACATTAGCAAACGAATTAGGTGGTATCGCTTTTCAATTAAACGAATTAAAAAATTACACAAAAGGTTTTGATGTATTAATTACTTGTACATCTTCTGAAACACCTATTGTTACTAAAGAAATTTACACTTCGTTACTTGTAGGAGAAAAAGGAAAAAAGGTTGTAATTGACTTAGCTGTTCCAAACGATATCGATAGAAACTTACCGAACGAATTTGATATTAAATTAATTGCAGTTGAAACATTAAAAGATCAAGCGCAAGAAAATTTAGTTAAACGCGAGAAAGAATTAAACGCTTGTTCAAATGTAATTTCAAATCACATCGATGAGTTTTTACAAATCCACCGCGAGCGTAGTGTGGAACTTGCCTTTGGTGAGATTCCTAAAAGAGTTCGCGAAATAAAAGAAGTAGCCTTAAACGAAGTGTTTGCAAAAGACCTTGGAGCACTTGATACACAAAGCAGAGAAGTGTTGGATAAAGTACTTGCGTATATGGAAAAAAAATACAATGCTGTAGCTATGAAAACAGCCAAAGAAGCGTTGCTTAAGGAAAATTGAATCCTATATTTTATAACCACAAAAATTCAACTAGTTTTCTTACCTTTATTTAATGAAAAGAATCGCTCAACTTATCTTACTTCTTTGCGTTGCCGTAGCATGCAGAAAGGAGAAAATTGTTGAAGTTGAAAAACCAGTTTACATTACTGAAACTCATCATTGGAATCCAGTAAGTGAATTTGAAAACTATCCTAGTTGCAAAAATGTTGGAAATGCTAATTATATTGGCAATGGCCAAATTGTATTTAATTGCGAAGGGAAATATTCGATTTATGATTCAACTACTAATGCCTACCGTTTTGGCACAGAAGTCTTATCTAGTGAAATTCAAAAAACACCATTAATTCAATCGAAATTTTTCTTGTCTTGTTCAAACTATAATTCATATATTTTTATAGTTCCAACTAAAAGACTATCTAATGGATGGGCTGCAGGGTCACAATTCTATTTTCCAATGAAAACTATTGACCCAACTTTTATAAACTTCAATTTTTACGAAATTAATTGGTGGCAACATTCTGAAATAATTTCTACGACAAAAAATAAAATTTTAATTAGCTATAAAGATTCTTTAAATCGCCCTTCAATTCTACTAACGCAATTGATTATTAACGATTGGTCCATTTACCCAGGATATGATAAGGTAGATTCTTTATATACGAAGAAAATTTCTTTTCCTTACCCAAATTATGCTTCGGGTACAAGAGGGGTGATTGGTGAAAACCTTTTCTTTTGGATGCAATTAAGAGGGACTTACAGAATAAATTATAATAACGATACAATATTTCTAGGTAATTATAATTTAATTGACCTTTTTGAAACTAATGGAAAGTTTTATTCAATAACAGATGAAGCTGGTATTAAATTAAAAGAGAGTAGTGATAGTGGCGCTACATGGCAAGATAAGGTTATTAATCTACCAAGTATATTTGCCTCGCTAAATTACTTTAATATGGACGGAAGAGTGTTTGCAACCTATAATTCACAAATATTTGAAATAGTATTAGGCACTGCAAACCTTACTACTAAAGAAATTAATAACGATGGATTAACTGGCAATGTTATTACATCAGTTAATAAATGTAACAATAAGATTATTGTCTCAACTAAAAGTGGAGTTTATTACTGTAACTATTCAGAATTTTATCAATACAAATGAAAATTATAATCGGTACCCGTGGAAGCGACCTTGCATTATGGCAGGCAAATCATACAAAAGATTTATTGGAGAAAAAAGGCGTGGAAGTTGAAATAAAAGTCATCTCTACACA
>CANJJP010000013.1 GCA_947474485.1 Bacteroidota bacterium
ATTTTAGATCATAAAAGTACAAAATTTGTTGAGTGCAATAACAATAGTACCTTTGTATCTCTAATATTCTCATTATGACCATCGATCACGTAAAAGCACTTCATATTATTTTTGTAGTAACCTGGTTTGCAGGTTTGTTCTACATTGTACGTTTATTCATTTACCAAACCGAGGCAAATAAAAAAGACGAACCTGAAAGAGGGATTTTGGTAAATCAATTTAAAATAATGCAAAAGCGTTTGTGGTATGGTATTTCTTGGCCTTCTGCGATACTTGCCACTGTATTTGGTTTATGGATGATTGGAATGAATTTTAGTTTTTACATTTCTCAACCTTGGATGCTTTTAAAACTAGTATTTGTTGGTGGTTTGTGGTTGTACCAAATACAATGTCATGTAATGTTTTCTCAACTTAAAAAATCAATCTACAAACATTCATCCATTAAACTTCGCCTTTGGAACGAAATTGCAACTTTGTTTTTGTTTGCTATTGTATTTTTAGTTGTTCTTAAATCTTCAGGAAGCCTTGTTTGGGCTATGTTGGGATTATTTGCACTAACGGCAGTTATTTTCTTAGCTGTTTTTATTTACAAAAAACAACGTGATAAAGCTGAAAGAGAAAAAATTCAGGAAGAGCAGCATCCTAATAGTGGCAATAATTCTTCCGATTTATCCAAATAAGTCCTATTTATTTGACTTTTTGTCGAATCTTTTGGCATTTTCCCTCTAATATTTGTAAGTTTACTATAATTAAATAGCTTTGTAAGGCTTATATATTTTTACATTTTTGCTATGCAAAACAAGGAGATTCTTTTAGAGGTTAAAAATTTAGTAACCGAGTTTAAAACAGAAAGTGAATCTGTTAAAGCAGTAAATAACGTTTCGTTTACTTTACATAAAGGTGAAACAATTGGTATTGTGGGCGAATCAGGTTCGGGAAAATCCGTTACCTCTCTTTCGGTAATGAAATTAATTCCAAATCCTCCAGGAAGAATATCGGCGGGTGAAATTATTTATCACTCACGTAACGCAGGCCCAATCGACCTTGTTAAAGCTACAAACAAAGAAATGAGAGCATATCGTGGCAACGAAATCGCTATGATTTTTCAAGAGCCCATGACTTCTCTTAATCCTGTATACACTTGTGGCTATCAGGTAATGGAGGCAATTATACTACATCAAAAGTTAAATAAAAAAGAGGCGCGCGCAAAAGCACTTGAGCTTTTCAAAAAAGTGCAATTACCTCGCCCCGAAGAAATTTTAGATACATACCCCCATCAAATATCTGGTGGTCAAAAGCAACGTGTTATGATTGCTATGGCCATGAGTTGCAATCCAAGCATATTAATTGCCGATGAACCTACAACTGCATTGGACGTTACTGTACAAAAAACAATTTTGGATTTGATGTTGGAGTTGCAACGCGAAAACGATATGGGAATCATGTTTATTACACATGATTTAGGTGTTATTGCTGAGCTTGCCGATAAAGTAATTGTAATGTACAAAGGTAAAATTGTTGAGCAAGGTTCGGTAATGGATATTTTTACAAACCCTCAACATCCTTATACTAAAGGCCTTTTAGCTTGTCGCCCACCATTAGGAAAACGTTTACACTTTTTACCTACCGTAAATAATTTCATGGAAATTAATGCAGATGGTGAAATTATTGAGAAAGAACAATCCATTGAAAACGTTTTAAAATCAGCAGTTGTAACGGTTGAGGAAAGAAAAAAACAACACGCGGATTTATATAGCAGAAATAAAATATTGGAAGTAAGCAACATCAAAACATATTTCCCTGTAAATAAATCGATGTTTGGTAAAGCAAAAAGTTTTGTAAAAGCAGTTGACGATGTTTCCTTTGATGTGTATGAAGGTGAAACCCTTGGCCTAGTAGGCGAATCAGGTTGTGGTAAAACAACCTTGGGAAGAACCATTTTACGTTTAATTGAACCAACAGGCGGTATCATTAAATTTCGCGGACAGGATATTACCAACTTAAACGATACTGATTTACGTAATTTGCGTAAAGACATTCAAATTATTTTTCAAGATCCTTATTCATCATTAAACCCACGTATCACCATTGGCGAAGCTATTTTAGAGCCAATGAAAGTACATGGCATTTTAAAAAATGATGCGGAGCGAAAAGAAAAAGTAATGCAATTATTAGCACGTATTGGTTTAACCGAAAATCAATTTTATCGTTACCCACACGAGTTTTCGGGTGGACAACGCCAACGTATTTGTATTGCACGTGCACTTGCTTTGCAACCTAAATTTATTATTTGTGACGAGTCGGTTTCTGCATTAGACGTGTCGATACAAGCTTCTGTTTTAAATTTATTAAACGAATTAAAAACGGAATTTAAGTTTACTTACATATTTATTTCTCACGATTTATCGGTTGTGAAATTCATGAGCGATCGTATGATTGTTATGAATAAAGGTAAAATTGAAGAAATGGGTGATGCAGATGAAATTTGCAATAACCCACAAACCGATTACACCCGAAAATTAATCAACTCAATTCCTAAAGGATTAGTTGATGATATTAAAGGAAGTATTGAACGCAAAAAACAATACAAAATGGCAGGTGTTGCCTAAACCTAGCATGGCAAAGCCAATAGTACTTAATATTGATTATGATTACGACTTTATGTTGTTTGCAATTAAAGCGCATGAAGCGGATTATAAATTTTGCCAAAAACTTAACAAGCAATTATTTCTTAACCTCGAAAGAGAAGAAGCACTTGAATTAAAAAACAAAAACCAAAACGATAATTTATTGTTTTCTTTTTACGCGTATGTAACAGAGGAAGAACAAATAGAATACAATTTGTTAGGTAATAAAAGTTTTAATCAGGTACTAAGCAACAAAGCTGTTACAAGTAATCAAGGTGATTTATTTGGAGGCGATGAGCCAGAAATTTCTGGACAAAAAGGTTATCTCATTCCAGAACTTAGTAGCTATGATTACCTAATGATAGTGCGTATTTCATACGACCCACAGGAGGCCTACGCGATAGAAAATCAATTAAAAGAAATTGATTCTGTTTTAAAAGTACAGTTCGTTGAAGTGGCAGATTTAGCTTCGAAGAATAATTTGATTTTTTAATTTAATAAATCTTAGAGTTTCTAAAATTCAATTTTTCTAGGCGGACAAAATTTTAAAACCGCAGTTTACTTTACTTTAGTAAATGAGGATTTTAAAATTGCAGGCCAACGACGAAAAATTGGATTTTTAAAGCTCGATTAGAATAGGCCGCCAGGAATCATTCCCATTGCAATCTTCTTCATCTCACCTTCATTAATTTCGTTTGCCTCTTCAATTGCTTTGTTAGTTGCAACAATTAAAGCAGATTCAAACTCATTCATTGGAAGGTTCTTTATTCTTTCTGATACTGCAATTGTTTTAATCTTACGATTTCCGTTAATGCGTATTTTAATTTCGCCGTTTAAGCTCTCCACATCCATTTCGATTGTTTCCAACTTCGCTTTCGTTTCTTCCATCTTTTGCTTAGCCTCTTTCAGCTTGCCCATCATATCACCAATTTTTCCAAACATCTGTTTAATTTTTATACAAAAATACAATTATTCATTAAGCGAGGAGAAAACTTTGTGATAAATTTAGATTTAGAATCAAGACAGCAAGAATCATGAGGTAAGACTCATCCTACTAAACGAAATATCTCAGTGAACCTTAGTGAACTTTGTGTCTTAGTGGTGAACATTTAAATAATGATTAGTAGTCAATTTTACCACTAAGGCACTAAGAACACTTAGAAGCACTAAGGTTTTTCACTTTTCAATACATATTCCTATCTTTAAACCATCAAATCTACTACAATGAACTATTGGCTAATAAAATCAGAACCATTTAAATATAGTTGGGATCAGTTTACAAAGGATAAAAAAACGTGTTGGGATGGCGTAAGAAATTACGCAGCGCGCAACAATTTGAAAGCAATGAAAAAAGGTGATTTGGCATTGTTTTATCATAGCAATGAAGGTCTTTGTATTGTTGGTATTGCCAAAGTAGTTAAAGAACATTACCAAGATCCAACAACCGAAGAAACAGCTTGGGTATCGGTTGATTTTGCTCCTTACAAAGCATTAAAAAAACCAGTTACTTTAGCGGATATTAAAGCAGATAAATTTCTTCAAAACATGCAATTGGTAAAGCTTTCACGTTTATCGGTTGGTGTTGTAACACCAGAAGAGTTTGATAAAATACTTTTATTAGGAGGAATGTAATCCGTGTTTAAACTCGAAGTAAATACATTAGAAGAACTGCCTGCTGCTACAAGTAAATTTATTTCTGCATTTAATGGCAAAAAGATTTTTTTGTTTGATGCACAAATGGGCGCTGGCAAAACAACTTTTATAAAAGAACTATGTCGCGCACTTGGTGTAATGGATAACATGAGCAGTCCCACCTACTCCATTGTAAACGAATACACTGGGGCAATTGATATTATTTATCATTTTGATTTATACCGAGTAAAAAGTTTAAATGAATGCCTTGATATTGGCATGGAAGAATATTTATATAGCGGCAACTATTGTTTTATAGAATGGCCGGAAATAGCTAATTCATTGTATCCTGAGGATGCTGTAAAAGTTAGCATTCGCATTGAAAATGAAAAACGAATAATTGAAGCGCAATGAATTTTAAATTAAATTTCGATATAAAATCTCCTGCTCGAAAAATTAATTATTCGGATAAATTATTTTTTATTGGCTCTTGTTTTTCGGAAAATATTGCCGAACAGTTTGATAAACATTTGTTTTCTGTTGTTTCCAATCCACATGGTATTTTATTTAATCCAACAAGTATTACAAATGCATTGCAAGACGTTATCAATAAAATAGAATATTCTGAACAAGATATTTTCTTTGAACAAGGCTTATGGCGTTCATTTCAGCATCATGGTCAGTTTTCGAACGCAGATAAAAATGTTTGTTTAAAGCAAATAAATTCAAGTATTAATAAAGCTCATGAACAATTAAAAAAGTCTGAATATTTATTTATCACACTAGGTTCTGCTTTTGCATATAAACACATTCAGCAACAACAAATTGTTGCTAATTGCCACAAAATAGCGGCAAAGGAATTTGAGAAAGTTTTAATAAGTAAAGAAGACATAACAAGCTCTTACAAGAAATTAATTGCTGAATTAAAAACATTCAACCCAACTATTAAAATTGTTTTTACGGTTAGCCCAGTGAGATACATACGTGATGGTTTGGTTGAAAATAATCAGAGCAAAGCAATTTTACTACAATCCAGTCATGAGTTAATCGCTACAAATGAAAATTGCTTTTATTTTCCATCCTATGAAATTGTAATTGATGAATTACGCGATTACCGTTTCTTTAAAGAAGACATGGTTCATCCTAACGAACTTGCCGTAAAATACATTTGGGAACGCATACAACAATCGTGGATTGACGCTACGAGCCTTGAATTTATTAATGAAGCGGGGCAGTATAAAAGGCTGCTTGAGCATAGAGTTTTAAATGAAAGGGAGCGGGGCAAGCATGATGAAAATGTAGAAGTTGCAAAAATTAGCTTACTAAAAAATTATCCTGATATTAATATTCTATAAAACACAAGAGGCAGCCAATCAGCTGCCTCTTGTGTTGGTATCTTAACTCTTTACTTCCCTTCTGGACTGGCAAAGAAATCCTTCGCTTTTTTATTGTTCGGATCTAAATCTCTAACAATTCCAAAATACTCTTTTGCTTTCGCGTTATCTTTTTGTTTTAAGAAATAATATCCTAAGTATTCGCAAGCTTCGATTACGTTTACTTTGTATGAAGCAGTTGAACGTTCTTCAACTTTTACTAAAGCTAATGCAGCTTCGAAATGAGGTTTTGCTAACCATTTTTCGTTTTTAGGGTCTAGTTGTAAGTTTGCTTTACCTCTCCAGAAAAATCCGATTGGATAAGTTGGGCTTGCTTTTGTTAATTTAGAGAAACAAGTATCAGCTTTAACCATATCCTTAGGTCCGTAATAATATGCTCTACCTAAATCATAATTATCTTGTCCCGTTAAACCTTTAGTGCATTTTGCTTTGTTGTTGTAAGCAGCAATTGCTTTATCGTAACGTTTTGCTTTTACCCAAATTTTACCAATATCTCCCCACAACTCACAATTAGCAACTGAATCTAACTTAATAGCCTTTTCAATTTCAATGACACCTAAAGAATCTTGCCCAGTTTTAGACATTAATAAACCTTTGTATTTGTAATCATCAGGGATATATTTAAAATCTTTTCCTGCTGATTTTTCGAAGAAAGTATTCATTGCATTAATACCTTTTTTATACCCATCTTTATCTGAAGCGTAAGTCCATTTGTCAACTCCTCCGTGTCCACCACAAGCACCTGAACCTTTTGCGTCAGACGTTGTTCCATCTACACATAAACATCCTGTTCTTGTTTGACATTTATCTCCCAACTCAAAATAAGAATATCCAAGTACACGGTATAAATAAGGACTTTGATTAGCATCCTTTTTAATAATTTCTTCGATTTCATCTACAGCATCTTGATATTGTTTAGCTAAGTATAAAGCATAAGCAAAACGTACGCGAGCTGATTCAGAATTATTTAATTCTAAATATTTTTTATAACTCTCAATTGCTTCTTTGTAACGAGTTGCTTTCATGTAAATTTCTGCTTTCTCACGGTATGCAGGCGCAAACTTATCATCAATAGCTTCAGCATCTTTGTAATATTTTAAAGCTTCTGTGTAATTTCTACCACGCTCATATAATTTACCTTTTCGAGTAACTGCTCTTACGTTTTTCTTATCTAGTTCAAACGCCTTGTCGTATTGCTTAATTGCTGGGCCACCATCTGTTGGGTTTTGCTCTAACAATGCATCACCCCATAAAAGATAAACTTCAGAATTCTTACCATCTAACTTGGAAGCTTCAGTAATCAACCTCATTGCCTCTGGTAAGTTTTTATACATTGGCGCTTTTGTGTATGCTTCAGCTAATTTTAAATAAGATAAAGCTTTAACAGGTTTATTTGTTTTGTCTTCCGCTAAAGTTTTTCCTTTAAACAAATTTGTATTTGCGTCTGCCTCTTTACCTTGAAACAAATATACTTTACCAATACCAATATGATTTAAGGGATACATTGGGCTAACCTCTGTACCTTTTTTGTACATGATTAAAGCCGAATCCAAATTATCATTTTTAAAATAATTTTCACCGAAGTAAAAATAATTGTCGCCTTTGTTTGGTTCTTTTGCTACTAAACTTTTAAAATCTGCTGATGCAGCTTCAAAACGTTCGTTATCTGTTTTGGTAATTGCCTCTTGTAAGGTTTGCGCCACCCCGTTTACACTTATGCTTGCAATGGCTAAACCGGCTAATACAAAATTTTTCATAATCTTCTCTATTTTTTATGTTTACAAAAATAACATTTACATAAGTCGTACCAAATTTAATTTCAGCTGAATTTCAGTGATTTAAGCTTTAATAACATAATATTTACCTGATTTGCATCGAGTCTCTAGTGCAACATATTTTATTGTTTATCAACGATTTAAACATTCGTTTATTGTAAAAAGGCATATTTTTACCTCAAAATAGAGCTAAAACGAGTGATTTTTCAGTATTTATTGGGTTACATTTGCTCTTAAATTGTATTAACTACACAAGACGCTTATGGCAGTCAAAAGGCAGTTCACTGATAGTGAGTTTATAGATGGGTTGAGAACTGACAACGATGTTGCCTTAAGTGCATTGTACAAAAAGTATTTTAATGTGGTTCTAAAATATGTGCTTAACAATAGTGGCACCGAAGAAGAAGCACAAGACATTTACCAAGAAACAGTTATCGTTCTTTATAATAATGCAAGAAAACCAGATTTTACGCTTAATTGCGCAATGCAAACCTATATTTATTCGGTTGCAAAACGTTTGTGGTTAAAACAACTGAATAAACACAGTCATGTTTTTAAACTTTCGGAAAATGCAGATGAAGATGGGACACTAGTAGATGTGGGAAGCGACATTCATGAACACGAGGAAAAAGAGAAACAATTGTTTCGCATGAATGAGAGTTTGGTTGATTTAGGAGAGCCTTGTAAAACTTTGATTGAAGATTTTTATATAAACCGTTTAAGCATGGAGGAAATTTCGGAGAAATTCGGATACACAAACGCTGACAACGCAAAAAACCAAAAATATAAATGTTTGCAACGATTGAAACGTTTATTTTTTAACGACGAAGAAAAATGAGAAATATAGATTTATTTGACGATTATTTGATGGGGCATTTAAATGCCGAAGACAAAAAAGCTTTTGAAACTCGCTTAAGTGAAGATGCTGCTTTAAAATCAGAATTTGACACACACAAGAAATTTGTAAAAACCTTTCAAGCAAATAACGCAGTACAAAATTTCAAAAATAAATTGAAATCAATTCATAAAGATGCTTTTGGAACTAACAACATCAAGCACATTCATCAAGAAAAAACGTTCTTTCAAAAATACATTAAACCAACAGGAATGGCTGCAAGTATTGCCATTATTGCTGTTATTACTACCATCACTGTTTTAAGTACAGGTGGTTATGTAATGAAAAAACAAAATTCGAATTACACACAATTAGAAAAACAATTACAAACTTCTCAAGAAGCAATCATAGAAGGTATAGAAAATATTGCTAAGAAAAAACCTACTTACATTCCTGCTAACTTTATGGGAACAGGTTTCGCTATCAACAACAAAGGTTATTTTATTACAAGTTTGCATTTAGTTCGTAATTGCGATTCTATTTTTATTGGAAATGCTAGTGCTGAACGTTTAGGTGCACGTATTGTTCATACCGATTCAAAATTAGATATTGCTATTTTAAAAATTGACAGTGTAAACGCGTTAAACTTAAGAGATTTACCTTACTCATTTAAATCAAACGCAAGTGACTTAGGCGAAAAAATATTTACACTTGGTTACCCATCTCAAGACATTGTTTATGGAGAAGGAACCATTTCATCAGCAAGTAGAGCGGGTGACACAAACATGTACCAAATCTCTATTCCTGTAAATCCAGGAAACAGCGGTGGTCCTTTATTAGATGAGTACGGTAATATTATTGGTGTTGTTAGCGGTAAAAACCAAAATGCTGAAGGAACAGGTTTTGCTAGCAAAGCAGTTTACATTAATGAGCTACTTAAAAACATCGAAGACAAAGAACTTCAAAAAGAACTTACTCCTAACAAACGTAATGCTTTAAAAGGCATGAAACGCAGTGAGCAAATTAAACGCATCACTCCGTTTGTGTTCAATGTTTACGTTTACAAAGCAAGCAATTAATTTGAAAACTTGTTAATTAGCCCCGGTAGCTATCGGGTTTGAAAATGGTTTTCGTTTTCAAATTAATACATCTTCAAATTTCCAAATCCTACTATGTACTCTCAAGTAAAACATATCTTTTTTGATTTCGATAATACCTTATGGGATTTTGAAGCGAACTCAAAAAATGTTTTGTATGATTTAATTGCAGAATACGAACTCGAGAAAAAATGTCAATGCAAAGCTGATTCATTTATTAAAACATATGTTTTAGTTAATGATGATTTGTGGGCCTTGTATCGCAAAAAGGCTATTACAAAAGATGAATTGCGCTCTTCACGTTTCACCAACACAATGTTGTATTTTGGTTATGATGATTTAGAGCTTGGACTAAAACTAGAAGATGAATACATTGCTCGTGCCCCGCATCAAAAAGGATTAGTGCCGCATACCATTGAAGTGTTGGAATACTTATCTAAAAGATATGATTTGCACATCATCACCAATGGCTTTAAAGAAATACAGCACATTAAATTAAACACCTGCAATATTGGACATTACTTTAAAAATATTATTATTTCAGAAGAAGTCGGTTTTAATAAACCCGATGAGAGAATATTTCAGCATTCGTTTAAACTTGCTAATACTATAATCGAACACTCTCTTATGATTGGCGATGATTGGGATGCAGATATTTTAGGTCCGCACAAAATTGGATTAAAAGCAATTTATTTTAATCGTAAGAATATAGGAGTTAGCAACAACTTGGTTCCTGAGATTAAATCGTTGGATGAACTGATGGAGATGCTTTAAAGCTAGCAAGTCACTAATTGTTTACAGAGATTATTTTATTATTTGTGCTAAGTAAATAAAGTTTTGTGATAAAACACGCAAAGCCTGCATAATTATTTCTTCTTCTTCACGCCATATAGCGCCTCACGCTGCTTTTGCACATCTTCGCTCGCTAAGTATTCATCATACGTACATGACTTGTCAATCATACCGTTTGGAGTTAATTCGATAATACGGTTTGCAATTGTTTGTGTTAACTCGTGATCATGAGAAGTGAAAAGGATTGTTCCTTTAAAATCTTTCATTCCTTCGTTCAACGAAATAATCGCTTCCAAATCTAAGTGATTGGTTGGATCATCCATGGTTAAAAAGTTTGCGTTCATTTGCATCATACGTGATAACATGCAACGTACTTTTTCTCCACCTGATAATACATTACATTTTTTTAATACCTCTTCACCACTAAACAACATCTTACCTAAGAATCCACGAATGTATGTTTCATCCTTATCCGTTGAGTATTGACGTAACCAATCAATTAAATTATAATCTACCTGAAAGTAAGAAGCGTTTTCGTTTGGCAAGTATGAAGTGTTGATAGTTGTGCCAAACTCAAAGGTTCCGCTATCAGCTTCTAATTCTTTATTTATAATTTGGAATAAAGAAGTAATTGCTAAATGATTTTTTGCAAGGAAAGCAATCTTATCGCCTTTACGAACATTGATGTGAACGTTTTTAAATAACACACCATCTGCGTTTGATTTACTTAAGTTTTCGATATGTAATACTTGGTCTCCTGCTTCACGCAATTGATTAAAAATAATTGCAGGATATTTTCTATTACTTGCCGGTATTTCATCTACAACTAATTTCTCTAATAACTTTTTACGACTGGTTGCTTGGCTCGATTTACTTGCGTTTGCAGAGAACCTACGAACGAAATCTTGTAACTCTGCACGTTTATCTTCAATCTTTTTATTTTGGTCGCTGCGTTGTTTTAATGCTAACTGACTCATGTGATACCAGAAACTATAGTTCCCACTGTAGTTTTGTAATTTACCATAATCAATGTCGCAAATGTGCGTACACACCGCATCTAAAAAGTGACGATCATGGGAAATAACAATAACAGTGTTTTGAAAATCAGCAAGGAAATTTTCTAACCAAGAAATGGTTTCAACATCCAAATCGTTTGTAGGCTCATCTAATAAAAGGATATCAGGGTTTCCGAATAATGCTTGAGCTAATAGAACTTTTACTTTTTCTTTACCTGTTAAATCTTTTACTTCTTTGTAGTGGTAGTCTTCAGGAATTCCCAATTCTGCAAGTAAAGTAGCAGCATCACTTTCTGCGTTCCAACCATTCATTTCACCAAATTCACCTTCTAATTCGGCTGCTTTTATTCCATCCGCTTCACTAAAATCTTCTTTAGCATAAATTGCATCCTTATCTTTCATTATTTGAAACAAACGTTTGTTTCCCATAATAACAGTTTCTAATACTTGAAACTCATCAAACTCAAAGTGATTTTGTTTCAATACACTCATACGTAAACCAGGAAGAATATTTACATCTCCTTTGTTCGCTTCAATCTCACCCGAAAGGATTTTCATGAAGGTAGATTTACCAGCGCCGTTAGCGCCAATAACACCATAACAATTGCCCGGAATAAATTTAATATTTACCTCGTCGAATAATACGCGCTTGCCATATTGCAAGGTGATGTTGGATACCGTAATCATGATAGAAATTTAAGGGCGCAAATGTAAGGTAAAAATGGTAATTTTAATAATGTTTTGCTTAAAGTCTAAAGCCTATAATACAAACATCCCTTCGACTAGCTCAGGGTAAACTACTCGTTTGTATTATAGTCTAAAGCCTATAATGCAAACATCCCTTCGACTAGCTCAGGGTAAACTACTCGTTTGTATTATAGTCTAAAGCCTATAATACAAACATCGTCTACCTGCTCAAACTCTGCTTTCCAATGTTCAAAAGCCTCATTTATTTTAATATGTTGCA
>CANJJP010000014.1 GCA_947474485.1 Bacteroidota bacterium
ACCAAGGAACACATCATCATCACAAGTTACACCAGTGTAAATAGAAACATTGTTTTGTACTTTTACATTGCTGCCAAGCACTACTTCAGGAGAAATTACAACGTTTTGACCGATGTTACAATTTTCGCCCAAAACACAATTTGGCATAATGTGAGAGAAATGCCAAATTTTGGTTCCTTTTCCAATTGTACACCCTTCATCAATTATAGCTGAAGGGTGTGAGAAATAGTCCTTGTTTTCCATACTTAAATTAGGGTAACAAAGATAAGAATTTGGGGGAGATAGCGCTTATTTTTAGGCAAAATATGGTTATTTCACCTCTCCAATTTTCTTCTTTAATTCTTCAACAGCTTTTTGTTGTTCGCCTTCTTCTTTTTTCTTAGTTTCTATCTCTTTTTTGTTCTCTTCTATTTTGTTTTCGGCTTTCTTAATTTTCTCTTTGTAATCAATAATATCTTGGTCTAAGTTTTTGTTGTCTTTTTCTAAATCTTTTCGTTTATCAGTTGTTTTTTCAAGCAATTTAGTGGCATCTTTTACTTTTTCTTCTAAATCTTGTTTTACCATTTTAATAGCAAAATCTTTCATAATAACTTTAAAATAGGCCATTTCTTTGGAGTGAGATGACGAGCTTGCATAAGCGCCACCTAAATCAAAAGTTGCCATTAAACGCACTTCCCCGTCTTTAGCGAAAACAATAGAATAAACGTCAATGGTGTTAGCGCTAATTGCTGTAAACTTAGTGTTATCAAAAAAATATTCGTGTTTTTTATCGTTTACGTGCTCAGGATTAAAATCCTTTATTAAGTTTTTCCATTCTTTTTCAACCTTGTCTTTATCGCTGTGTTTAAAGGTGGCAACTAATGCGTTATGATTACCACTTGAGAAACTTTCACTGCTTTCAGAAATAGAAACTGATTGTGAAAAAAGGCTGGCACTTGTAAATAAAGCTGCAAAAAGAATAATTAATTTTTTCATGTTTTCATTTTTTGTTTCAACAAAGGCATTAATTATGCCACATTCAAATATAATAATTTATAACAAGTGAGGTGATATTTTAGTCTAAAGATGCGCAGTTATTTTTTATCAAGACGATGAAAAAATTTGTTGCATAGTTTTGGCTACGAAACAAATTTTTGAAGATGTATTGATGAAAAAGAACAAGTAGATTGGATTAAAATATCACCTCACTTGGTATTACTCTTCTCCCACATCTGCAACTCCACCAGTTACAATAAATTTCATGGTGTCGCCTGATTTAGCGTCAATGATTTTAACATGTTGTTTTGGCACAAATAGCAGTTTTCCTGAGAAAGCATAAGAATGAGGCATGTAAACAGCAACTTTATCTTTTATCTGAAAATCACTTAAATCTTCGTTGGTAATAAAACCCATTTCTTCAATTTCGGCAGCGGGGTTGGTCATTACTAAAACGGGTTTGTTAAATTTCTTTTTATTCCCAACAAAAGCTTGCATAAAATCTTTTACTGGAGAGTAAACGTGTTTTATGCCTGGAGTGTGTTCTAATATTTTCTCTAAAGAGTTAAAAATCGCAGTAAAAACAAAAGAAGAAGCAAATACACCTATAAGAATTATGATGATTATTACCGAGGCAAGAATAATTCCCATTCCTATAAAGTTGTCTGCTTCGAGACCAAACCATACAAACAAGCCATTAATAAGACTGTAAATCTTTAGTAAAACAAAAGCGGTAATAGCGAGAGGTACAATTACCAATAAGCCTTGCGTGAAGTATCGAAATAATTTCATCTCTTTATTTGTATAAAATAAGAAGGCGCATAACTCAATGAATCATGCGCCTAATAATAAATTAAATTGTATTAAGCAGTTCCTGCTTTTCTAACACCAGTAGTTTTTCTGTTACCTGCAGATGTTTTTACTTTTGCGTTGTCTTTTTTAGCACCTGCATTTGCAGCAGCAACTTTTTTCTTCTCTTCAGCAGTTAACTTAGGTTTTTTATCTTCACCTTCAACAGCAGCTTCGTGTTCTTTTAAGTTACCTGTTTCATGCAATAAATTATACCAGTTAAAAAGTTTACGCATGTTAGATACATATACTCTTTCTTTGTCATAATCAGCAAGTATTTCAGAAAAATAAGCTTCAACGGCTTTATCATCAGCTTTGTGGTCTAATGCTTTTCCACCTTTTTCTTTATCAAAAATTGATTTCATGATTTCAGAAATTGGTTTATCGCCACTTTCAGCAAACATGCTAATATCTTCTAAAGCACTGATTTTGCTTGAACCAAAAACAGGAAAACGTTTTTTTTCAGTTAAAGATTCAACGATTACACCATTTTTAGAGCTAGCAACAACTTTAAACAAGCCAGCCATGCCATTGATTGAAATAATTCCGCTTAGGTTCATAATATAATTTTAAGGATTGCAAAAATAACAATTTTTTAGTGCTTTACAAGTTTATTGCTGTCCAGATTTCCATAAATAAATACTACCAGCAACAACCGCAATAATAGTAACCACCAAAAAGAATATTTTCCATCCACTGTATGGTCTTTCCCCATGAACTTCTCCAGTACGCGCATTAATGGTAAAACGATAAGGTTTATCCCCATAACGGTAGGCGCTTATCCAAAGGGGCAATAATATATGCTTAAATGTTACGTCGTTGTATTTGGTGTTAACGGTTATAATTTGTTGTTCATCACCACCAATATCCCCTCTAATTGTTTCTTTTATAGGATCTTCCATTACTCTTTTCGCCACATCAAAGCCTTCTTTTACTTCTATTTGATAACTTTCAGTTTTAAAACCGCTTAAAAACCCATCATTGTAATTAACTAATTCTGGTAAGTCCCAAGGCTCTAAACCGCGCGTCATCTTATCTGGTAAAGCTTTACTAGCACAAACTAAAATATCATCAAAGCTATTGTGCACATATCCACTCGAAGGTGTCCATGCTGTTTTGCGAACTTGACGTGTTTGTGAGTTTCCTTCAGAGTCAGTATAAGATTCACTAACATAGTAATAATCGCCGCGCATACCGCTGTAATCACTGCTTGTATTGGCGTCATAAGTCCAATATGGTAAATACATACCATTTAATTTATCAGTACTTCTTTCTACATATGCTTTTAAATCATTAGGAGCAAACCATAAGCCGCCAACCCAATCTTTAAACAAGCCATCTGCCTTTTTTCTGTCGATTTTAAAAGGCAACATGTATTTTGGTTTGATGATACTTTTTATTGAGCTATTAGCTATAATAAGAGGTGTTGCGCAAAAAGGGCAATTATCAGAAGTAACATTTGGAGCTAGCGTGGTAGATGCACCGCAGCCATTACATTTAACCGTACTTATTTGTTGTTCTTCTGAAGTGTGTACTTTTTCAGCAAGAAATTTCTCAAAATCAATTTCTTCGGCATTTGCCTTTTCTGCAACTATTTCATTGTCTGTTCCGCAATATTGACATTTAAGATGTGATGTTCCGGGAGAAAAATTTAATACTCCACCACAATCCTTACATTTAATTTGATTTTTATTTATTTCGGCTGTTTTTTCGTCGAATCCGTTGCTCATAAAAGATATATCAAAGATTATTACATGTTATTTAATAAAAAAAGTGCTGCACTTGCGCACAGCACTAATTAGTTTTATTTATTAACCGATTGGAGGCGGTGGAGGTGGCATTGCGCCAAACAAGGCTTGTAATTCAGGAATAGAAGATGCTGCACCCCAAGCTGGCATACCTTGTTTCCAAACTTGTGAGTTAGCGCTAAATTGTCCTGTTGCAATCATAGCTTGTAATTGTTGAGGTGTAAATGGGCCTGTTTGTGCACCATTAACAGCAACAAAATATTGACTCATTGGCGGCGGTGGCGGCGGCGTATTCATTCCACCCATTTGTTGGTTTTGATTGTTCATCATATTTCCCATCATGTTACCCATCATATTTCCCATTCCCATTCCAACACCTATTCCCATTCCTGCTCCGCCCATACCTTCGTTACCTGCTGCGGTATTCATAACATTCATGGTGTTCATTTTAGTCCAATTATCACCTTGTTTGCTCATACGAGAGTATGCAAAAATTTCTTTTTTAATATCTTCAGGCATTGAAACGTTTTCAACGTTGAAGTCGGTAATTTGTAAGCCAAGTGTAGTGAAGTAATCATTCAACTTTTCTTTTGCCATATCAGAAAGTTCATCTAAACTACCTGCAAATTTATCAATGGTTAAATTACTGCTTGCAGCAATATCAGTGAACTTACGTAGCACCTTAGTTTTTAATTGGTCAGAAATTTCATCAGTTGTAAAATGAACATCAGTACCAGCAATTTCTTTTAAAAATAAACCAGCGTCACTAACTTTGTAAGCAAAGTTTCCAAAGGCTCTAAGTTCAATCATTCCAAAACGTTCATCATCTATTGTGATTGGGTTTTTCGTCCCCCATTTTTGATCAATAAATTGTTTAGTAGAAACGAAATATACATCCGCTTTAAATGGACTATCAAAACCATATTTCCAACCTTTTAATGTAGCAAGGATTGGCATGTTTTGGGTTTGTAATGTATGCATTCCTGGTTTAAATACATCCGCTAAAACACCTTCGTTTAAAAACACTGCTTGTTGGCTTTCTCTTACAGTAAGCTTTGCATTGTTTTTAATTTCGTGATCATTGTTTTTACGTGGAAATTTCCAAATGATAGTATCATTACTAGAGTCAACCCATTCAATGACGTCAATTAATTCGCCTTTTACAAAATCAAATAATCCCATTTTTAAAAAATTTAAAAGTTTAAGTAAATGTATAAAAAATGCATTACAATTAAATGAGGAAATAAAAAAAACCCGCCAAAAAAGAGCGGGTTTTGTAAAAGAAAGTTAAATATTAATGTTTAATTAATAGTTGAGAGGATTTACCGCCTTCGTTGTAAATTAAAACGGAATAAACTCCATTGGATAGGTTTGAAATATCCACATTGTGATTGTTGTTTATAAAGTGCACCTTTTCTGTATAAACAACTTTACCTAATGCATCAATAATACTTATGGTATTGTTTCCTTTTTCTGATACACTTAATGTAATAATATCACTAGAAGGATTTGGCGCAAGACTAAAAGAATTTATTTTTATTGATTCATCTATTCCAATGATTGAAGTAGGTGACTTAATATTAGAACGTGTTGTGTTAATAGCGCCACGCGTTGGGTCGCAGCTTGTTAACCAATCAACTTCAACTTTATATCGTAAGTTTGGATGCGGAGTGTTATCAACCCAAAGAGTTACGTTTGGATTAATTGCACCATCTAACAATTCCCATTGATTTCCTGCAATTGTTGTATCGCGATAAATTTGATAGAAGTTTACATTTTGTCCAACAAATAAATCCCAGTTTAAGTTAACTGTACCTGTACCATTTGTAGTAGATAAAAACATAGTACGGTGATAAGCAGATTTTTGACCTTCGTTGCTCATTCATGCTAGAACTTATATTAATATTATGATAATAAAATGTTGCTATAGTTGTGTAAACATTGTATTCATACACATAAGCATAGTAAAGTGTATTTGCTGTTAAGCCAGAAACAAAAACACTTGAGCCAGTTCCTTTATAAACTAAATAATTAGCAGATCCACGGTTAGTTCCGCTAACAAAGGTTGAACTGGAGGAGTAATTCGCTGTGGTAGTTGCCATTGTTGTCACAGTTGAATTGTTAAATTGATGCACAACAACTAAACAAGCGTCGCCATTACCTCTAGTCCAACTTATGGTTGCCCCACTGGCTGTTTTATAGGTTATTTGTGCGTTTGATGCTTGAATTGTTGGAGTTTGGGAAAAGCAATTAGTATAAAATATAATCGCTAGGATAAAAAAGAGTGTTTTTTTATTTTTGTAAATTTCAGTCAACAAATATATGGCTTTTATCTATAGTGGTAAATGATTAGTCGTACTAATAAAAGCCATAATTTAGCGCAATAAATAGATTAACAAATGGTTAAACAAAAAAGAATGCTTATGTTCAGGTTTTTCGTTTATTTAACGTATATTTAATTTAGTAAACGCAAATCTTTATTGTAAAATATGAATATTGATTCAGTTATTAAATTCCTTGCAGAATCTATGGAACATGCTGTTACCATTGATGAATTATGCTGGAATTTAGCTAAAAACTGCATCTCTAAATTAAATTTCGAGGATTGTATCATCTATATTTACGATGATAAAAAAAATAAATTAATTCAAAAAGCTGCTTTCGGACCAAAAAACCCAAATGGAAAAATCATCATAAATCCCATTGAAATACCTTTAGGAAAAGGAATAGTTGGCAGTGTTGCGTTGCACGGAGTAACTGAATTAATTAACGATACAAGCAAAGATCCTCGATATATTGTGGATGATAAAAGACGTTACTCTGAACTTACGGTTCCTATAAAAATAGGAGGTAAGGTAATTGGTGTGATTGATAGTGAGCATAGTTCCAAAAACTTTTTTACTTCACAACACTTAAATGTGCTTTCGGTTATTTCTATTTTTTTAGGGAATAAAGTAATGGAAATAAGCGAACAACATAAATTATCTCACGAGCCATCTAGTACGAAAGAAAAGATCAAGTTAATTTCTGAACAAGAAAGTGATTACATAATTTTAAACACGCAATCAAGAACTTATAAATTACACAAAAATGATATACTTAGAGCGGAAGCAGATGGTAACTATTGTGTAATATATACCGCAGGTAATTTAAAAATAATGACAGCAAAAACATTAAAAAGTCTCGAGAAGGAGATCGATTCAACTGCTTTTTTAAGGCCGCATAAGTCACACTTGGTTAATATAAACTATATAGATGAATGTGTAAATAACGAATTAATTTTATCTGACAAAACCTCGATTACCATTTCTGTAAGAAAACAATCGATCATAAAGAGAAGTTTGCTAGAAAAATAAATTATCCCTTAACAAAGTGATTTTAATGAAATTAGCATAGCTTTGTAAGCCTTGAAAACCAAAAACTATATTGTATTAATTTTATTAGTGCTTTTTTCATTAAGCATAAAGGCAACGCATATTGTAGGCGGGGAAGTTTATTACGATTATTTAGGGAATAATGATTACCGAATTGTAATGAAGGTTTATAGAGATTGCATTAATGGTGTGCCTAATTTTGATGGTTTAGCAGGCCCTGGAGGTGTTATTTATCCTTGCACAATTAATATTTTTGATGCTCAAGGAACTTTAGTGCAAACAATTATATCAACACCAGCTCCAAAAACACAATTAGAGCCAAACCAACCAAATCCTTGTATTGAACCACCCAATAACATTTGTTACGAAGAAGCTGTTTACACTGAATACGTAAATCTTCCACCGCGTACTGGAGGTTATACTATTGTTTATAAACGATGTTGTAGAAACAACTCGATTTTAAATTTAATTGATCCTGGCGGAACCGGGGCAACTTATTGGGAGCACATTCCTGGCCCTGAGGAGGTTGCCGTTAATAGTTCTCCTCGATTTAATAATTTTCCTCCTATCTACATTTGTAATGGAATTCCAATTGAGTTTGACCATGGAGCTACTGATCCTGATGGAGACCAATTAGTCTATTCAATATGTTCTACTTATAGTGGATTGGATGTGTGCTGTCCACTTATTGCAGGTGGAGTTAATGGCGGAGCGGGATGCCCTGCAGTTTGTCCATCTGTTAATTCACCTCCTCCTTTTGGAAACGTTAGTTATTTAGCTCCATATAGTGGCGCTTATCCAATGAGCTCAAATCCTGCAATGAATATAAATCCAGCTACTGGGTTTTTAAATGGAATCCCGAATATAAATGGACAGTGGGTTGTTTCAATTTGTGTTCAGGAAATTAGAGATGGCGTTGTTATAGGAACTCATACACGAGATTTTCAATTTAATGTTACTCCATGTAATGTTACAAGTTCGGCAGCTGTTGCAGAGCAAACAACGTATTGTTCGGGATACAATGTGGATTTTAATAATTTGAGTTTTAGTAATGTCGCTGGCCCAACAACGTATTCGTGGGATTTTGGAGTGACTTCAATATTAAGCGACACATCACATTTATTTGAACCAACTTATGTTTATCCCGATACAGGACTATATACAGTGCAGTTAATCGTAAATGAAGGAAGCCCTTGTTCGGATACAACCGAATTGAATTTTTTGATTTATCCAATATTAGATCCAAGTTTTAATTTCTCGTATACAAATGCTTGTTTAAATAATAATTCTTTTGATTTTGTAGGAGCAGGAACTTTTGCACCTTACGCCACGTTTAATTGGAATTTTGGAGCTAATTCTATTCCGCAATCATCAAATAGCTTAGCGCAAAATAATGTCCAGTTTTTTGGTAATGGACCTTTTCCTGTTACACTAACCATGACTCAAGCAATTTGTTCTGACTCAGCTACCCAGCAAGTAATTGTATATCTTCCTCCAACAGCTTATTTCCCGCCATTAAACGTTTTGGGTTGTCAACCACAAGCAGTGCAGTTTGTTGATAGTAGCAATGCAGGCGCAAATTTAAACTATTTGTGGTTGTTTGGGGATGGACAAACTAGTACTGAGCAAAACCCATTTCATGTTTATGAGGACATAGGAACGTACGACGTTACTTTAATCGTTGTTACAACAAGTGGTTGTTTGGACACAAGCGTTTTTAATTTGCAAAATGCAATTGAAGTAAAACCATCACCTTCAGCAGGTTTTATTGTCAATCCAACAATAGCCACAGTTTACGATCCAATATTTTATTTTACAGATACAAGCTTTCAAGCGGTGAGTACGCAAATGATAATGGGCGATGAAATGATTTATAATTACACTCCCGAATACCATTATTATGAAGATTATGGCGAATACGAAATAACACAAATTGCCTACGGAATTAATGGATGTCCCGATACATTTAAAGTAAAAGTTAAAATACAAGAAGAGTATTTATTTTATATTCCAAATGCATTTACGCCTAATGGTGATTATATTAACAATGTATTTAAGCCAGAATTAATGGGGGTGTATGAGTATGAGTTTTATGTGTTTGATAGGTGGGGAGAAAAAATATTTGAAACAAATGATCAGCAAATGGGTTGGGATGGTACACTGAGAGGAAATAAATGCCAACAAGATGTTTATGTTTACTTAATAAAGTATAGAGATTTAGTAAATAACGAAAGCCACCAACATGTAGGAACTTTTTCACTTATTAGGTAACATTCAAATAGTATTACTTACACAAATTTTCATTTAAAAAACCAATGAGTTTTTTTGTTGCCAAAGCACGATGCGAAATTTGATTTTTTTCTTCTGAAGGTAATTCGGCAAAGGTTTTCTCAAATCCATCTGGAGCAAAAATTGGATCGTAACCAAAACCCTTTGCACCTTTTTTTTCGTTTATAATTTGCCCAGCTATAATCCCCTCAAATAAATATTCTTCCCCATTCAAGATGAGCGCAATTACTGTTCTAAAGCGAGCCTTACGGTTTTCCTTATGAGAAAGACTTTCTAATAATTTATTCATATTTGCGTCATCGTTTTTTTCGATGCCCGCATATCGCGCCGAATAAACACCAGGTGCATTGTTTAACGCTTCCACTTCTAATCCCGAGTCATCTGCAAAACAATTAAGATTAAATTTTTCATAAATATGTTTTGCTTTTATTAAGGCATTTTCTTCTAATGTTGCCCCTGTTTCATCTATCTCTTGGGTATAGTTGAGGTCATCCAAACCAACCAATTCAATATTTTTAGGAAGTATGGCGGCAATTTCTTTTACCTTGTTTTTGTTGTGAGAAGCGAAAATTAATTTCATATTACCTTATTGAGGACTACAAATGTAATAGTAATAACAAAAGCTTTACGTATTTTTGTAAACATGCAGGATTTAAGCGACGAACACTTTATGAAAGAGGCTTTTAAAGAAGCCAAATTAGCTTTTAATGATAATGAAGTGCCGGTTGGCGCTGTTATAGTTTCAGGAAATCAAATCATAGCTCGTTCGCATAATTTAACCGAGCGTTTAAATGATGTAACGGCACATGCAGAAATGCAAATTATTACCGCGGCAGCAAATCATATTGGAGGAAAATATTTGAACGAATGTACCTTGTATGTAACACTTGAACCTTGTGTAATGTGCGCTGGCGCATTGTATTGGAGTCAAATAGGAAAAGTAGTGTACGGCGCAAGTGATGAAAAGCGGGGCTATTCAAAACATGAAAACAACTTGCTTCATCCAAAAACAGAAGTGGTTTGTGGTGTGATGAAAGATGAATGTGGCGAACTAATAAAAACTTTTTTTAAGTCTAAGCGTTAGTAGATTTAATTGTATAAATGAAAGTAGCAGTTATCATACCTTGTTATAACGAAGAAGCTTCAATAAAAAAAGTTGTTGATGGCCTGCGAAGCGTAAGTTTAACTGAGCAATTCGAATTGTTTCCAATTGTTGTAAATGATTGTTCTACTGACACTACTTTGGATGTAATAAAAAAATTAGAAGTAGTATATTTAAATTTAGCAATAAACCTTGGTATTGGTGGAGCGGTGCAAGCAGGATTTAAATATGCTTTAAATAATAATTTCGATATTGCTGTTCAATTAGATGGTGATGGACAACATCCCGCAGAACAAATTTCTGAATTGATTAAACCAATTTTGTGTAATGAATTAGATGTTGTAATTGGCTCACGTTTTATTTCTAAAGAAGGTTTTCAATCAACTTTTTTTAGAAGACTAGGGATAAATTATTTTAAATGGCTGAATAAAATACTGATTGGAAAACGCATTACCGACAGCACATCTGGCTTTAGAGCCATAAATAGAAATGCACTCGAAATAGTTTGCAATTATTATCCAGATGATTATCCTGAACCTGAGGCATTAATTTTATATTCGCTTAATGATTTAAGAATTGGAGAAATTCCAGTTGTAATGAAAGAACGCAGTGGAGGCGTTTCTTCTATTCGCTCATATAAAAGTATTTATTACATGGTAAAAGTTACTTTAGCAATGTTGTTTGTATATGTAAATTTAAAATTCAATGGAAAACGTAGTGCCTTATAAAATACAAATCATCAGCATTATTGGTGCTGTGTTGTTTATGTTCTTAGTGTTTCGTTTAATTGTTAAACGAAAACTAAAGATTGAATACGCTATTTTGTGGATGTTGTGCACGTTTGTACTTTTAGTGTTTGCGATATGGCGTAACGGTTTAGATTTAATCGCACACATGTTGGGTGTTTTTTACGCACCCGCTTTAATATTTTTAGGAGCTATTTTTGCTATTGTTATTTTCTTAGTTCACATGTCGGTTGTAAACACAAAACAAGAACAACAAATTAAAGATTTAGCGCAGCAATTAGCATTGCTAAAAGAAGAACTTGGTAAGAATAAGTAAACTTATGCGTAAAGAATAAAAATGCCCATCATTAATTCCATAGCATCCTGGCTCATGAAAAAGCGCATGCATCAAATAGAGCTATTCATGAAATATCCTATTGACGTGCAAGATGAGTGGCTAAGAAAATTATTAAAAAGCGGTGCATCAACGGAATTTGGAAAAAAGCATGGCTTTGAATTTATTGATGATTACGAGCAATTTAAAAAAACAGTTCCTTTACAAGATTATGAAAGCCTAAAGCCATATGTCGAACGCGTTCGCAGAGGAGAACAAAATCTTTTGTGGAACGAAGAGATAAAGTGGTTTGCAAAATCAAGTGGTACCACTTCTGATAAAAGCAAATACATTCCTGTTAGCCCTGAGAGTTTAGATGGTTGCCATTACAATGCAGGCCGAGATATGGTTACTATATATTGCGTAAACAATCCCGAAACAAATTTGTTCACTGGAAAAAATCTTGCACTAGGTGGCAGTCACCAAACCGATTCCTTTGGTCATTACCAATCTTTTCAAGGAGATGTGAGTGCAATTGTAATTCAAAATCTTCCCATGTGGGCCGAGTATTTTAGAGCACCCGACATCAACATTGCACTTATGAGTAATTG
>CANJJP010000015.1 GCA_947474485.1 Bacteroidota bacterium
GTAAGTATAGCAATGTCAGGATTTATGATTGCACGAATTTTTTCCATTTCTCCTGGCTGAGAAATACCAGCTTCAAAAATGCCTAGGCTATGTTTATCCGTTAATTGCCATACACTCAAAGGAACCCCAACTTGTGAGTTGTAGCTCTTAGGGTTTTTGCAAACAGAAAATGAATCGCCCAACAAAAATGAAAGCCACTCTTTCACGATGGTTTTACCATTACTGCCTGTAACTCCTATAATTGGATAAGTGAATTGTTTGCGGTTACTTGTAGCTAATTGCTGCAATGCCAAAATAGAATCTTCTACCAGCAGAAAAGTTGCCCCAGGATATTTACTTACATCTACTTTTTCAGTGATTAAAAAACTTCTGCAACCACGTTCATATACTTCAGCAATGTAATTATGTCCGTTATTTCTAACACCTTTGATTGCAATAAAAAGGGTTTGGTCATTAACAGCGCTGCGGCTATCAATACATAAATAACGTATGTGTTTGTAAACCTCCTCCGCAATCGGCTGAGCACCCACAATTCGCTGTATTTCTTGTAAATTAAATGGCATAATTAAGTATAAAGGTAGGGAATGTTACGAAATAACAATACAAGATATACCAACAAAATAGTAACTTTGCTACAAAGCTTTTTAAGTGAAAATATTGTTCATACGTTTTTCTTCCATTGGCGACATTGTTTTAACAAGTCCGCTATTGCGTTGCACTAAAGAACAGTTAAAAGATGTTGAAATACATTATGTAACCAAAAAGAAATTTGCTGGTGTTATAGAACATAATCCTTTTATAACTAAACTTTTTACCATTGATAATTCGCTTACAGAAATTACCAAGGAATTAAAAAAGGAAAACTATGATTGGGTAATTGACTTACACCATAACGTTAGGAGCTTAAGATTAAAATCTGCCTTGCACAGGCCTTGTAAATCCTTTAATAAGTTAAATTTTGAAAAGTGGGTTTTGGTTCAATTTAAAAAGAACAAATTGCCCAACGTTCATATAGTTGATAGGTACTTTGAAACACTTTCTCACCTTGGCGTTAAGAGCGATAACAAGGGATTAGATTACTTTATTCCTGAAAAAGATAAGGTTAGGATTCAAAATTTTTTTCCTTCTAACTTTTACAACGGATACCACTCTTTAGTAGCAGGAGGTTCTTATTTTACTAAACAAATTCCAAAAGAAAAAATTATTGAAATCATAAAAGCTTCCGACAAATCTATAGTGCTATTAGGTGGCCCAGATGAAAAGGAAATTGGCGACAGTTTACAAAATCAATTTCCAGATAAAGTGTTTAACGCTTGTGGTAAATTAAATTTAAACCAATCTGCTTCTATTATTGAACAAAGCGATAAAGTAATTAGTTCAGATACAGGCTTAATGCATATTGCCTCTGCATTCAAAAAAGAGATTCATTCATTATGGGGCAATACAGTTAAGGAATTTGGGATGTATCCTTATTTACCTGGGGAGAATAGTGTTATTCATGAAGTAAGTGATTTATCTTGCCGCCCTTGTTCTAAGCTAGGGCATCACAAGTGTCCTAAAGGTCATTTTAAATGCATGCATGATATTATCGTTTCCACTATATTTAATACATAGCTTGAGATTACAAATTTCTTAAGAATATACTAATACTACGAATCGTTCCGAATAAGTTTATACTAGCTGTTCGTATGAGATAAGTAATCCTTCGTGTATTCGTGCAAGATTCGTAATACACACTATTATTTGATTTCGGATACATTATTAAGCAACAATGCTTATTTTTGTTCTCTTTTATAAAATATATGCAACTTACAGAAATCCTTAGCAGCACAAAAAAAACCTTGTTTTCAATTGAGATACTTCCTCCATTAAAAGGAAAAAGTATTCAATCTATATTTGATGGTATAGATCCGTTAATGGAATTTAAACCTGCCTTTGTTGACGTTACCTATCATCGTGAAGAATACGTTTACAAAAAGCGTGAAGGTGGTTATTTAGAAAAAGTATCTATTCGCAAGCGTCCGGGTACTGTTGGTATTTGTGCTGCCATTATGAATAAATATCCTGTTGAGGCTGTTCCGCATATTATTTGTGGAGGTTTTACCAAGGAAGAAACAGAAAATGCTTTAATTGATTTACATTTCTTAGGAATTGACAATGTACTTGCTTTACGCGGCGACTCTATCAAAACAGAGCCTGCATTTGTTCCAGAGCCAGGCGGACATCATTATGCTTACGACCTTGTTCAACAAATAAATGAAATGAATCAAGGTAAATTTATGGATGAGGAAATGAAAGAAGTGGAGCCAACAAAATTCTGTATTGGAGTTGCTGGGTATCCTGAAAAACACTTCGAAGCTCCAAACTTGTTTAGTGATATTAAATGGTTAAAAGCAAAGATTGATGCAGGTGCTAACTACATCGTAACTCAAATGTTTTTCGATAATCAAAAATATTTCGACTTCGTAAAATTATGCCGCGATAATGGAATTAAAGTTCCTATCATTCCAGGTTTAAAAATGTTTAATACAAAAAAGCAATTAACTATTCTTCCAAAAATATTTCATATTGATATTCCTCAAGAGCTTTATGAAGCGGTTGTTGCTTGTAAGGATGACAAACAAGTGAAAGAAGTTGGTATTCAATGGTGCATTAAACAAAGCCAAGAATTAATGAAGGCAAATGTACCTTGTTTACATTACTACACAATGGGTACAGCTGAAGCAACCCGCAGAGTAGCAAAAGAGGTGTTTTAGTTTTCTTTGCTGGCGACATTACCTACAAGGGAAAAAGTAATCTTTCTCTGTGAGCCTCTGTGTAATCAGTGTCGCAGTGTTGAATTTTCATTTTATTATGATTTGCAAATTTTACCATGGAAACATTAAGTTCACAGAATTACACGGAGGGAATTCTCACTTCTATTAAAATCGTAATTGGTTGTTTGGGATGATATTAACAACCTTATCTATTTCAGAAAGGAGAATACAATCCGTTTAATAATTAAACTTTTAAAAATAAACGAATTGTAATTTTCCTTCTTTTTTCATCAGATACCTATTACTCTTTTAATATCTTCAACTGAATTTACTTTAGCTTTTTCTTTAAACTGAAATAAAACATTTTGTTTACCTGTCCCGTTATTTTTTATTGCGAACAAATCCTTTGCGCTCACTTCTGCCATCATATTATCAGCCAATACAGTTATTAAACTCGCTGTTGGGTCTTTGCACAAGGTGATTTTTGTGATATCATCGTACTTATAAGTTATTAAACTCTTATCACGCAAACTCACATAATATACTTTCTCGGGTTTAAACGAGCTTTCGTTGCTTGGTAATTGAAAGCTGGCATTCACCACAAAGGCTTCTGGCATGCTATAAAATTTATCACAATTATGAACTCCAAAACTACTTACCTGCAAAGTGCGAAAAACCTCGTTCATTTGCGCTAATCGTTCTTCGTCTTTTTTGATCTCAATCATCAATCCGTCGTAGTTTGTTTTCCAATGCTCGGGCTTAAATGCGAACATGTGTTTTATACTCATCACAGCCTTTATTTTTGTTTTAAATACTTCTTCCTCACTGCCATTTTTCTTTACAGTTAATTCATATATGTTTCCTTTTACTTGCTTAACATCTGCGTACGAATTATCTGTCCATTTAGGAAACTTTACGTTTTTTACATTCTCCCAAATTACCATGTTTGCAGGCAGTTCGTACTTGTTTAGAAAAACGCTATTGTAAGAATACATATTGTTTGATTTAACTCCGTACTGTAATAAACGCTTTGGCAACCTTGGCTTTTTCATGTTATAATAAGAATATATTTTATCACGATTATCATTATAAAATATGTCAAGCATAGAACTTGTGTTTAATACAAAATAATTTTTCTCTGCAAAGCTGCTAGTGAGTTTTAGTTTCTCTATTTTATTTGCTAATAATATCTTCTCTTCATTATTCTTTACCTGCTCTTCACCTGAGTAAATCCAAGCACCTGTTTTATTATTAAGATAAAAATTTGAATAACCATGTTTTTTTTCATTAGATGCTAAGTCAATGTTCATAGGTTTATCCGCTGCTAAAACAACTTCTTTTCCTGAAGGAAGACTTGCTTTGATTTCAAACATTCCTGCAGATGTAAAACTTTGATTTATGTTTGCTTCTGCATTTTTATATGCCATCGGAATTCCAGCTGCCATGATATCAGCAGCATTCATAAATTCTCTGTACGCAATTTCACACTTCTCACTTATTGGATTTCCTGATGTATCCGTTAAAGAGTTTGCTTTAATACTAATCTTGGTTCCACTTTGCGTAGTAATTATATTATCAATACTAGGATCGATTTGATATGTTGCAAAGGCTACATTAACTGATTGAAATGGGGAACGAATTACCGTAAAATCCTTGTTTGCGTTAAGTGTTTCTTGATTTTTGCAAGCTGCCAGTAAAATTAAAATGAAGACGATTCCTACTCCCGCGTAGAGAGCAATTTGTTTTTTTGTTTTCATGATAGGGATTTATTTAAGGGTTCGGGAATTCTTGGCTTTACCAAAAGTGTATCTGTTAAAATAACATGCTACATCTGCATACGAATATTGTTTTCCTTTATATTTTGTTCCGTATGGAAAATAGCATTTTAAACAATTACTTCGTATGTCTTCCGACGACTTTGTAAATCCTGTGTTGTATGCAGAAGAATAAAAAGACAAACTATCTTCAGTACTTTCAAATTTTTCGTTTTTGAATTTTATCTTACAAATAGAAACAAACGCATTTAAATACACTAGCTGCCAATCAAGGCTTTGAAGACGTGTAATTCTTTCTTTCCTATTTAGTTCACTTGAATTCTTCTCAGCAAAATTTAGTTTTTTGTAATTACTCTTAAGAATTGTATTCGACTTCACTTCTTCTTCAATTGCTTCAGCAAAAGAGGGTTTCATTTGAAAACGTCCGATTGAAAAATCTGCAGCACTGATTCCATTCTCAACGTAAATTAATTCTAATACTGAAGTCTCCAAAATATCTTTGACGTTTGAGTAACGCATCAGTTCAGGAAACACAATTGTACTTAGCAGCTGTGGTTGATTTCCATACACTTTTGCGCTTTGATTAAACTGCTTTGAATGAATGTTCAAATAACTTAAAGCATTTGTAAAATCAGTAGAAAATATTTTCTCATATCTGTTTATTTCGCCCTTATTTATGGTGAACGCACAAAAAACGAATATGAGAGCTGCTTTATACATCTACATATATAATGTAGTTGTTAAAAAAAGTTACAGAAAGAATTTTACTATTTTTCTTCTTGGTGTTCTAGAAGGTTTGGAGAGCGTAACTCTACAGGCTTGGTTTTTTTTCTAACCTTTAAGTTAATTATCTCAACAGTGAAAGAGAATGCCATTGCAAAATAGATATAGCCTTTTGGAATTTCTATTTTCTCAATATGAACACCATCAACAATCAGTAAAACTGCAATTAGCACTAAGAAAGACAATGCCAATATTTTAAATGTTGGATGCTTGTGGATAAAAGCAGAAATCATTGGTGCAAAATAAAACATCACAAACATACTTATTGAAATAGCAATCGCCATAATTGCAATGTGATTGGCCATACCAATAGCTGTAACAACGCCATCAATACTAAACACCATATCAATTACAATTATTTGCAACATAATGGCGCGAAAGGAATTTCCTTTTTTCATTTGTGCGTTTAGCTCTTCATTTGGATTTTCGCCCTCTAATTTGTTATGAATTTCGAGTGTAGAACTAATAAGTAAGAACAAACCTCCTGCAAGCATAATAATATCCTTTAATGCAACGGGGTGTTCGAATATGGTGAACAGTTCTTTTTCTCCCTTTATTAAAAACCCGAGAATAAATAGAAAAACCAATCTCATAATTACTCCCACAATCATCCATATAAAGCCAGCGCGTTTAGCTTGTGTTTTGTTTAAACGATTAAGTACAATGGAAACGAAAATAACGTTATCAATTCCCAATAAAATTTCCATTAGTGTTAATGGAATTAAACTTAAAAGCGCTTCTGTAGTAAATATATCTTGCATAATTAATGAATTGAAAATTCTTTTTCTAGCAATGACTTTAGCGTTTCTGGATTCAGGTTTGACTTAATATCCCCGCTTACCGACATAGAAACATTCCCAGTTTGCTCAGATACTATAACCGCAATTGCATCGGTAGTTTCGGTAATACCAACAGCTGCTCTGTGGCGCATTCCGTAATGTGCAGGGAATTGTTCTTTCTCAGTAACTGGTAATACACATCGTGCAGCAACAATTTTATTCCCAGTTATAATAACTGCCCCGTCGTGCAAAGGACTATTCTTAAAAAAAATGTTCTCTAGCATTCTTTCGGTAACAACTGCATCAATAATATCACCCGTGTTAATGTAAAGTTTTAAATCAGTGTTTCTAGTTAAAACAATAAGTGCACCTGTTTTGGACTCACCCATGCGGAAACACGATTTTATAATTGGGTTGATGTTGATATCGATAAACTTTTCTTTTTCTTTCTTTTTAGAAGAAGAGAAAAATATTTTTAATAAACGGTTTCTGTTTATAAACTCATTAGTACCAACAAACAAAAGAAACTTACGTAATTCTTGTTGAAACACAATGATTATTGCAATAACACCTACATCAATAAATTTTCCTAAAATAGAGCCGAATAGTTTCATGTCAAGCGCACGAACAACTATCCAAGCAACGTAAATAAAAAAGATTCCCGTAAAAATACTTACGGCAGGAGTTCCTTTCACAATATTGTATACTTGGTACAATAAAAAAGCAACCAATAGAATATCTATTGCATCAATAAGCTGAAAGGTAATAAACAACATAAGGCGAAGATACTAAAAAATAGAAATTTAAAAACCAAAAGCTAAATAGGAACATTATCCTTATGTTTCAATAGCTACAAACAAGCAATGGCGAGTTATGGCTACCATTTTTGATCTGTTTATCTTGTTAAATAGAGTTATTTAAGTATTAAAGAGGACATTAGTCTTTTATAAACTTAGCAAACTTTAATACATCATTTTCGTTAGATGTGATTTGAATAAAATAAAGTCCACTCTCTAAATCGCTAATATTTATTTTTTGTCCAAACAAACCTTTCAGAATAGACTTGCCTGTTATGTCAAAAATAACGTATTCATAATCTTCAATAGAAACTGAGGAATCAACGAATAAGAAGTTTGTCGCAGGATTTGGATAAACACGAATTTGATTTGCAATTGATTCGTTTTCATTTATGCCAACCAAATTTACATCTTTAGTTACAGTTCCCTTATTCAAAATCCAATTGTTTGGATCGGTTGTAACTGCGGTTACTGTGCCTGGGATTGTTAGAGTGTAGTTTTCTAATGCAGCGTTTTGATTCAACTTAATTATTGTATCTCCAATATTTCTAGTGAGTTTATATTCTAATGGTGTTATAAACAAAGGTGTTATAGAAGATGCTGAGACCGTTTCTGTATTTCTTAAATAAAATGTGTTTCCAATTTGATTCCATCTAACTGTAAATGTTGGGTAGCCTTCTCCAAAAATCCACTGATTAAAAAACTGGGTTAAGTTTAAGCCTGTAACAGTTTCGGCAACTGTTTTAAAATCATTTATAGAAGCAGTACTATTTCTAAATTGGTTTTGAAATGTTTTAAGAACAGTAAAAAAGGTATTATCATCATTTATCACAAAACGTAACGAATGTAAAATTGCTGAACCTTTATTATACGAAAGTCTTGAACTGAATATTCTATTTATATCCGTAGTATCAGGATTATAAACACTACCAGTGGGTTGACTCAATACGCTCGTGTGTACTTGTAACATTGCTGGGTTGGCATTCGTCGGGTCAAACTGTTGTAGAGCTAAGTACTCACTGTAAGAAGCGAAACCTTCGTTTATAAAAATATCATTCCAAGTACTGCAAGTTACGTTATCTCCCCACCATTGATGCCCAAGCTCATGTGCTACTAGCTCAAAATCGAAAAAACCCAAAGAAGTCATTGTTTGATGCTCCATGCCGCCACTAAACGGAGCCATTGCGTGCCCATACTTTTCATCTGCAAAGGGGTACATGCCAAATATATCAGAAAAATATTCTATCAAATCATCCGTTTGATCTATAACCGGTTTAAAATTGGTTAATGTTGCAGGGTTATCATAAATATAATTTTGAACTAATATAGAGTCTGTTGTTCCTGCTGGATGTGCATAAAAACTATAATCAACATATTTTGCAACTGCTATTGAAATTAAATAATAATCAATAAAATGTCGGTTCTTCCATTCGTATCTTTTTTTGTTTCCAACCGTGACAACATTTGTAAGCAATCCATTTGAACCTACTTTGTTTGCCGAATCAGTTGTAACATAAACATAACTTGAATCTAATTTATCTTGTAACTGTTGTTTACATGGAAACCATTCATAAGCAGAATAGGGCTCGCTTAAACTCCAAGTAACTTGATTCCCCCAAGAACCCGATGTGCCATTGTTTAATCCATCACCAATTGCAGAGCCATTAACTGTAGGTGCGTTTCCATGATAGTAAATAGTTGCATCTATCATATCATTTTGTGATAATGAACTTGGTAGAATAAAATTAACAGCATCTTGCAAGCGAACAGGTGAAACTAATGCCCCGTTTATTCTTGCCGAATCAATAATCATTGTATTATAGAACTCAACACCAAAAGTATCAAGTGTTAATGACTTTACTTGTGCTAAGGTTCTTATGTTACCGCTAATCGATTTTCCTGTTCGTTCAACATTAATATTTAGATGATGAAACTTTGCATCATACTTATTCATTAATACTACATGAGCATTTGGAACAGCTTGCGTATGTGCAACCGTATTTACTTTTGCAACTGAGCATAAACTTTGAGCCGAAATAATTCCACTCACACAAATCCCTACTAAACCTAAAAAAACTTTCATTATATCTAATTTAATTTCAGCTAAGCTATGACGAGCGAATGCAAAAAGCAATTATTTTAGACAGAAATACACAAAAGGTATATTAATAGGATGAACTGTAATGCTTATATTTGCTCTGTGAAAAGACTATTATTAATCATTAGCCTTTTGCTATTTATCAATGTGACGAGTGCACAAGGAGAAAAGGATACTCTTGATTATTTTTGCGTTTCAGAGGTACATCTTAATGAATGGACCGAAATCGAATATTTGTGGCGTATAAACTATTTTAATCCATTCCTTAAAAAACACGAATTAAAAACAAGTTGCTCCCACTGTTACAGTATTAATTTTGAAGTTCTATTTTGGGTAAATAAAAAAGGGAAATCCAAAGCAACATTAATTTCCAACTATGTATGTGGTAAAAAATTCAAAATGAAGCAAGAGATTGAATTCCCTAAAGTGTGTTTCAATGGCGCTTTTAAATTTAAAAGCGGCAGAATGTTAAAATGTTAAACAGACAATAATATGATTACCTACAATCCAAAAACTTGGTTTCAATTTATATTTACGTTTCATAAAAATGATTCGTTCCGTACTCTTTTGCCTTCACTCATTGCGCTTATTGCTATTACCTCAGTATTAGTTTTTATTGAAGTAAACTACTTTAATATTCAAATAAAAAATATAACCTTTTTTCATCAAGTAATTGGATTTATTCTTTCTATGCTTTTAGTCTTTAGAATAAACACTGCTTATGATAGATGGTGGGAAGGCAGAAAGGCATGGGGATCGCTACTTAATAATTCTCGAAGCTTATCTATTAAGATTGATGCTTTTCTTCCTAAGGAAATGAAAAAAGAAAGGAAATTGCTTTTATTGTTAATATCGAACTACCCATTTGTTTTAAAAGAACATTTAAGAGATAATTTCATTGCAGAAGAAATACAATTTAACAACTCTTTTACACAAGAAGAGTTGGCAAAAGCAATACACAAACCAAATTATGTTGCAAAACGTATAACAGATGAATTATCTAAATTACAAAAAAATGGGGAGCTTCAAATTGAACATTTGCTTTTGTTAAACGAAGAACTAAGATCATTTACAGATGTTTCAGGTATTTGCGAACGAATAAAATCAACGCCAATCCCTTACTCGTATAGCTTGTATTTAAAACGAATCATTTTCCTATATGTTATTACAATGCCTGTTGTATTTGCAATTGATTTTAAATACTGGGCAATTTTGTTTGTTGCACTTATCTTTTACAGTTTTGCAACCTTAGAACTTATAAGTGAAGAAATTGAAGATCCTTTTGGCAAGGATGATAACGATTTACCAACTGATGATATAGCAGCAAAAATCAAACTAAACGTAGAAGAAATACTTTTAAGTTAGTCCTATATTCAGTATCTTTGGATACATGCAAAGAGCTATTTCTTACTTTAAAAAATTATCCCTTTTTTCTTGGTTAGGAATCTGTTTGCTATTTATTGCAGCTTCTCTTAGCGACTATTTAAATAAACGTTCACCGCAGGACTACATAACAGCAATTGAAAAATCGCTGCATAAAAAGGAAATCATCGCCGAGAAACAATTAAATGATTACTACGTAAGGCTTAAAACACAAACGCCAAAAAATCTCTTTTCAATTGATGAAAATGAAAATAATAATTTCAAAGAAGATGGCATTGCCTATTTAGTTTATCAAAACGATAGTTTGCTTTACTGGAGCGATAACTCCGCTTCGGTTGAAGAATACATGAAGGAAGTTTGCTTGGATAACTCTATTGCAAAGCTAAAAAATGGATATTATGAGGTAGTTAAACATCCAATTTCACCTAACGATAGATACAAGCTACTATCCTTAATATTGATAAAAAACGAATACTCGTACCAAAACAAATATTTAAAAAATAATTTTTTTAATGATTATGAGGTTCCTGAAGGCACTTTGCTGCAGGAGGGAAAAGTAGATAATAATATTGCTGTTAAAAACCGAGAAGGTAAAGAATTATTCTATTTAGGTTTTCAAGAACAATTCGATTCGAAAAGTAACATAGTTCTATTTGTTTCCATCTTGTTATATGCGCTTGTTTTCGGGTTCTTACTTTTGCTACTCAAGAAAGAATACTTTAAACACACCGAACACTTTTCGAAAAACAGTTTACTGCTTTTTTATGCACTCAGCATCATTGGGCTTCGTGCTATTATGATTTTGAATCAATTTCCTACTTGCTTCTATAACACAGGCTTTTATAACCCAACAACATTTGGTAATGCAGATTCGTTTTGGTTTGGTTTTTTAGGCGACATTCTTATTAACACTGTTCTTTTCTTCTTAATTGCACTCCAGTTTCAACGAAAATTTGCGCTTAATACGTCTTCCTTTAAACTTACCGCGATTTACACTTTTGTTGGAATTATTTTACTTGCTGCTTATTCTATTTTAATTAATACCGTTATAAATAGTTTAGTAGAAAATTCAAATATCTCCTTTCAGGTAAACGACTTCTTTAGTCTTGATGCTTACAGTTTTATTTCATTTGTATGTGTTGGGTTTTTCTTCTTCTCATATTATTTATTGGTTGATAAATTTGTTGGAGAAATTATTAAACAAAAAATCCCTTTGTGGCTTGTGCCTTCTATCATTGCAGTTACTGCTATTCTTTTGTACCTAACTAAATCACTACACAACGAAACAGATTTAATTCGATTGTTTTGGGGCGTTATGGTTATTTCAATGGTGGCATTGTTTAAGTGGAAAAAAACCAATTATTCTTTTTCAAACGGCTTATTATTTATTGTTGTATTCTCGCTAATTACCTCACATCTCTTCTACAAAAATGAGAAAGAAAAAGAAATTGAAACACGTAAAATTTATGCTGAGCGCTTGGCCGACCAACAAGACGCTGTTGCAGAAAATTTATTTATTGATATAACTAAAAATATAAAAAATGATGTTCAATTAAAAAATCTAGTTTTTAGAAA
>CANJJP010000016.1 GCA_947474485.1 Bacteroidota bacterium
ACAAATGCCGATAAGTTAAGCCAAGATGAACTATTAAAAGCGCTTAACATAACTTACTTAAATGCGGATGCTCGAAAACTACCGCATAAGAATGAAAGTTTTGATTTAATCCATTCTAACAATACTTACGAGCATATTTACGAGCCAATTTTAAAGGATATTGCAAAAGAATTTAAACGTGTTCAAAAACCAAAAGGCATTCAATCTCACTTTATTGACATGAGTGATCATTTTGCACATGCTGACGGAGGAATTACTATTTACAATTATTTAAAGTATACAGAAGCGAAATGGTTGCGCATTGATAATTCAGTACAACCCCAAAATCGTATGCGCATTAATCAATACAGAGATTTATACAAAGCAGTAAGATTACAAATACTTGAAGAAGAACTAAGACCGGGAAGCATTGCTGATTTAGATAAAGTTATACTTAGTGCTCCTTACAATACATTTGAAAAAGAAGATGTGGCTGTGAGTCACGGATACATTGTTTCACAATAAAATTAAAATATAGATTCAACCTTTACTCATTCGTCATTTATTTAAAGCTAAAGCTTAAATTTATACTCAACAAGGTGAAAAATCTATTTAAAAATAACGCCGCTTTTTACTTGCCTTATATCGTTTTCGTTATTGTTGGGGCAATTCTAATCTTAAAAACCGAACAATTTGACTTACACACAAAGTTTAACTCAATTGTAGGGAATTCCTTTCTTGATTTTTTCTTCAAATACGGCACGCATATTGGCGATGGTTTATTTCTAATACTAATTGCAATTGTCCTATTTTTCTTCAACTTTAAAAACGGAATATTTCTTCTAGTATCCTATGCACTTGCAGGAGGCTTTACTCAATTCCTAAAAAAAGTATTTTTTAATTTTGAAATGCGCCCCTTCTTCCATCACACGTTTAATGGATTGCCACTTAAAGTTGTTGAGGGAGTTAAAATGTATAGCCAAAATAGTTTCCCTTCAGGACATTCAACTTCGGCATTTTGTTTATTCTTTTGCTTATCCATAATTAGCCCAAAGATTTGGCAAAAAATCTTATTCTTTTGCTTAGCAATTATTATTGGTTTCTCGAGGGTTCATTTATCCCAACACTTTTTCGAAGATGTTTATGTAGGCAGCATTATTGGAGTTGTTTTTAGTTCAATTGCAGCATATATTTTCTTCTATTCAAAATTTTCGGTTAAACTAACAAAGCTCGAACAGCCAATTAACAAGGTTTTAAAAAAACAAAATGGATAAGATAGACAAAAGAAATATTTCACTTATTGTTTTGATTTCATCAATCTTATTTATTCCTTTTTTAGGAGCTTCTCATTTATTTGATTGGGACGAAATAAACTTTGCAGAGTGTGCTCGCGAAATGATTGTGACAGGAAACTACTCCCAAGTTCAAATAAATTTTCAAGCATTTTGGGAAAAACCACCCTTATTTATTTGGATGCAAGCTTTATCAATGAAAGCCTTTGGAGTAAATGAATTTGCTGCCCGTTTTCCAAATGCAATCTGCGGAATATTTACACTAGTTACCATCTACTTAATTGGGCGGAAAATTTACGATAGAAAATTTGCACTCACTTGGGTGCTAATTTACGCTTCTTCTTTCTTAACGTTCTTTTATTTCAAATCAGGCATTATCGACCCATGGTTTAATTTATTCATTTTTATTGCCATTTATAACGCACTTCTTTTCACCAATAACCCAAGCAGCAAAGAAAGCTACAAACAAGTTCTATTGGCTGGAGCTGCAATTGGTTTAGCTGTTTTAACAAAAGGACCAGTTGGCTTACTCATTTTTGGTTTAACGGTAGGAATATTTATTTTAATAAAAAGGTTTAGAGATATTGGAACAATTAAACACCTGCTTCTGTTTTCGCTATCCTTCCTAATTTTTGGTTTTGGTTGGTTCCTAATTGAAATACTTAAAGGCAATGGTGAATTAGTAAAGGAATTTATTGTTTATCAAATTCGTTTATTCAACACAAAGGATTCGGGACATGGTGGATTTCTCCTCTATCATTTCGTTATTTTATTGGTTGGTTGTTTTCCAGCTTCTATTTTCTTTTTGCAATCACACAAAAAAAGTGAAAGCGATACTCCATTTCAGAAACACAGCAAACGCTGGATGATTTTATTGTTTTGGGTAGTACTTATACTTTTTACAATCGTTAAAACAAAAATCGTTCATTATTCAAGCATGTGTTGGTTCCCACTCACCTACCTTTCTGCATACAGCATTTATAAATTACAAAGTGGTGAAACTAATTTCAAAAAATGGGTTACAACAACTGGAATGGTTTTAAGTATTTTACTTGGTATAATATTTACAGTTCTGCCATTAATAGATGTTATTAAACCAGCATTACTTAAGTCACAAATAATTGGTGATAAATTCGCGGTGGAAAATTTAAAAGCAGATGGTGGATGGTTTGGCTTTGAATGGATTATTGGCTTGTTATTTCTTATTACGAGTACTTATACATTTTATCAATTCAAAAAAGGAAAAACCAAATTCATACAACCTTTATTAATTGTTTCCCTATTAACTATTTTCACATTCTCCATTTTAGTGGTTCCAAAAGTAGAACGATACACTCAAGGAGCTGCAATTGACTTTTATAAAACACTAAAAGGAAAAGATTGTTATCTAGAAACCGCTGGTTTTAAAAGTTATGCTTATCTATTCTATGCCAACAAACAACCTCAATTAAACACTCCCGAAATGCTCAAATTCGCAAAAGAAATTGGGGAACGTGAAGCAAAAGAAGGGGTCTACGACCCAATGATTTCTTTTAGCAGATATTGTGTTATCTATATGCTCGATAATAAACTTACCAAAGACGGATACCTTGTTATTAAATCCATGGATGAAGAAGACTATGCAAAACGTTATCCTAACTACAAAAAAGTATATAGCAAAAATGGTTTTGTTTTCTTAAAAAAAGAAGCGGGGCAATAACAAATGGGCTTCACAAATACCATAAAACAATATGCTAAACTCGATAAACCGATATTTTATGTTATCCTAACCGAATTTTTCATCCAGCTCATTAATATTGCTTTTATGAATATGCAACCGCTATTTATGGAAGCAGCACATTATGGCAAAGATGAAATTGCGGCGTTAACTGCTTCGCGCTTTGCTGGAGTATTATTGTTTGCAATTCCTTTGGGTATTTTAATCCGGGGCAAGAAAGTAAAAAATCTATTCACCATTTCTGCTTTCTTAGTTCCTTTTTTTGCTTTAGTAAATATCTATCTGATTGATTTGCATCAAACTTTTTTAATTCATGTTTCACAATTTTTGTGGGGAGCATCATTTACATTTATGCAAATTCCAATTATTCCTTTTATACTTCGCAATTGTAAAAAGGAACACCACACTGCTGGTATTGCGCTCAGTTACTCAACCTACAGCTTTGCTGGTATTGTAAGTGGAATCATTATTATTTTACTTGACGCCATTAATCCCATATTTTTTAATGAGAAAATGGTGCTCATTGTTTTTTCAGTTAGTGGCTTTTTAGGAGTTTGGATGATGTCGAAAGTGCAAATCGAAGAAAAAACGGTTGAACGAAAAAAAACCGAAAAAAAAACAAAAGAGAAGAAAAAATACGATTGGTTCCTAATTACCAAAGCGCTCATTCCTACTTTAATTATTGCAACAGGCGCAGGTTTAACTATCCCATTCATTAGTTTGTTTTTTAAGGAAGTACATGATTTTGACAAAGGAGATTTTTCCATAATCAGTTCACTTGCTGCTATTTTAGTTGCTTGGGCTGCATTAATGGTTCCGAATATTAAAAAAAACATAGGGTATAAAATTGCAATACCTGCTACTCAATCCTTAGCAATTATGTCTTTGGTGGCAATGGCTACAACACAATTCTACAACCAATTTACTATTGCTGCGATTATCGCGGTAATTTGTTATCTACTTCGCCAACCTTTAATGAATGTTGCTGGACCAATGACAACAGAAGTAGTAATGAATTACGTTGGCAAAAAAAACCAAGAAATGGTTAGTGCACTTATCGCAGCTATTTGGAGCGGTAGTTATTTTATTAGCGGATTAATGGTTGCAGCTATGTTTGCAGGTGGTGTGAGTTTTGTAAATGTATTCCTAATAACAGCCGCTCTATATGCTGTTGGCGTTGTTTGGTATTACATTCTAATATTAGATTATAATAAACGAGAAAAGGCGGGCTTAATCGAAAATAATTAGTGCAAATTTTTGCACTCAAAAATCCCTGAAAAATCTTATTTTAGCATATTATTTCAATTATGGCAAAGAACAAACAACAATTTAAAGCGGCAAAAATAGAAGAGAAAGGTATGTTCAGTATTTTTCCATTTGCTTCTGCACGAATAGCATATATTGTATTAAGTATAATTGGTTTTGCATTTTACATTAATACTGTAAATAACGAATTTGCATTGGATGATGGAATCATCATCCACAAAAACGAGTTCGTAATGAAAGGCTCAAAAGGCATTAAAGACATCATGACGCATGATGCATATTATAGTTTTTACCGTCAAATGAATGCTGAAGACCAACTAGCAGGGGGTCGTTATCGCCCACTTTCGGTTGTTAGTTTTGCACTTGAACAAAACTTCATAGGCACTTATCCAAACGGCAGAACGGACGCAAATAGTTGGGATCAAAACAAAAATAACACTCAGGATCCCGGAGAAGATGTAAATGAAGATGGCTTATATAATGAGAATGATGCTTTAACTAGAGGCACAGGTTTACGCCATTTCAACAATATGTTGTTTTATACACTTTCGATTTTAGTACTATTTGGTTTCTTAAAAAACTATTTATTCAAAAACAATTGGGATTTAGCTTTCCTTACAACACTATTATTTGCAATACATCCAATACATACCGAAGTAGTTGCGAATATGAAAAGTAGAGATGAGATTTTCTCATTCCTATTTATTATCCTCACTTTCATTTATACATTTAAAGCTTTAGAGCTTAAGAAAACAAGTCATTTTGTGATGGCTGGTTTTATGTATTTCCTTTCTTTACTAAGTAAAGAATATGCATTTACACTAGTTGCAATCATCCCAATGATGATTTACATATTCCGTCCTGAGTTAATTGATTTCAAAGACAAAAAACTTTGGATAACATTTGCTGCATTTTTAGTTTCTGCCGCTGTAATGTATAAGATGAAAGAAAAAGCAATTCCTTTTTACATGTTAGTTGCACTCATCTTCACTATTGGATCATTATTTATCTTATCAAAAGAATACAAAAACAAAACATTTGTCGCGCTATTTAGCTCATTAAGTATTGCCTTTGTAGCATACATGTGTTTCCGTTTGTTCTCTGTAACATTAAAGCCTGCTGTGCCTGACACAGAAGTACTAAATAATCCATATTTATTTGCAACACCTGATGAAAAATGGGCAACCAAAATATTTGTATTGCTTAAATACATGAAACTACTTTTTGTTCCACATCCATTAAGTTCTGATTATTCATTTAACACTATTGCATATCGCAAGTTTACAAGTTGGGATACATTAGTTTCCCTATTCATGTATCTATCAGTTGCCGCAGTTACTTTGTGGTTATTCCTAAAAAAACATCCATTAGCTTTTGGGTTAATTTTCTTCTTCGCTAATTTATTAATGATTGGTAATATCCTTATGGATATTGGAGCTACAATGGGCGAACGTTTAATTTATCATTCATCTTTTGGATTTGCATTGTGCATTGCATGGTTAATTTTAGAGGGATTGAAAAAAATAAACCTCAGCCTAGCACTTCAAAAAAACATAGTTATTGGGCTTGCAATTATGCTTACGGGTGTATTTGGATACAAAACAATAGACCGTAATGCAGAATGGAAAAACGATATTACCTTATTTACTACAGATGTTAACACAGTTCCAAATAGCGTATTATGTTTAGGTAATGCAGGTGCACGTTGGATTGACTTATCTGAAAGGCCAGAAAACAAAGACAGTGCAACTGCATATGTAAATAAAGCAATTGGATATTTATCGCACTCACTTGTTCTTCACCCTAAATATGTAAATGGCTATTTAAATTTAGGTTTAGCACAAATGAAATTAGGCCAATTAGACTCTGCTTACACAACTTGGACAAGAGCGCAAGCATTGTATCCAAGTAATCCATATTTGCAATCTTATTTCCCTTATTTAGCAGTTAATTACATGAACAAGGGTGTAACACTTGGACAAAGCGGTAAACTTGATGAAGCAACAAAAGCATTAGACAAAGCAATTGCTTGTAATCCCAACAGCTATGATATTTGGTATAACTATGCAGGAGTTTATTTCACAAAAGGTAATTTTCAAAAAGCAAAATTTGGATTTGAAAATGCATTGAAATTAAATCCAAATTCGGAACAAGCGAAGAGTGGATTAGGTGCGGCAACCACCAAATTGACTGAAACGCAAAATACCAATACGGTTATTGCTGCTGTGCCTCCTAACAAGTAGTTATTGAAGCAGTTTATAAACCGCGCTATATGGGCTAATTGAACCAATTAAAACATCTTGTTCTAACTGTTTCATCTTCTCCATAACAGCTTTTTGTGCTAGAAAATTATTTTTTAATTGTTCATCCAACAATCTTCTGAACGCAAATAAATTCTGTTCTTTTCGTTTTGAATTAAAAAAACCTTTGGTGGTTTGATGCTGAACAAATTTTTCAATCATCTCATGAATTTCATTTATTCCAATTCCTTCATAAGATGAACATGTTTTTACTTCTGGTATCCAGCCGCTTTCGTTTGGCGGTAAAAAATGTAATGCATTTGCATATTCAGCTCTTGCGCCTTTTGCTTTTGCAGCGTTAGCTCCATCTGCCTTTGTTATGGCCACTCCATCAGCCATTTCCATTATGCCCCGCTTTATTCCTTGCAATTCATCACCGGCACCTGCAAGCATTAACAACAAAAAGAAATCGCTAATGGTACTCACTTCTGTTTCGCTCTGCCCTACTCCAACTGTTTCAATAATAATGGTGTCAAATCCTGCAGCTTCACATAACAATGTTGCTTCGTGTGTTTTGTATGTTACACCACCTAAGCTTCCACTTGATGCAGAAGGACGAATAAATGCGTTGGGATGAATGGATAATTTTTCCATTCGCGTTTTATCACCTAAAATACTTCCTTTGCTTATGCTACTGCTCGGGTCTATTGCTAATACGGCTACTTTTTTTCCTTCGTTAATCAAATGCATTCCAAATGATTCGATGAATGTACTTTTACCAACTCCCGGAACACCTGTAATACCAATACGTACCGACTTACCTGTAAAAGGCAATATAGCATCAATTAATTCTTGCGCTAATTGTTTGTGTTCTAACTTGCTTGATTCAATTAATGTGATGGCTTTACTTAATACGGCAATGTCGCCTGCTCTTAAGCCGGTTACATATTCTTGTATAGTAAGTAATCGACTCATTGATTCTATTGTAATTACACAATTAAATTAGCAGACACTCAACACAAAAAATCAATTTAAAATTAATCCAGTGTTAAAGTAGTTTGACCAATTACAGCGCCATCCGATGTAATCTCAATCATGTACTTACCAGGAAGTAAAGGTGAGTTTCCTTCGCAAGTTGTTGTTACACCAATTTCTGAATTATTATAATTGATGTTTGTTTTACCTGCGTAATATCCAGCTGAATTATTAAAGATGAATTTATAATTATCATCGTAACTCTTAGCCATCTCTTTACCATCAGGAGTAATAATACGAACGTAAACATCTTTTGAGCCACTACGTGCAATTTTATTTTCACCTAAACTAAAAGACACTTTAATTAAATCTGAACGTTTAGCTTTGCTTGTAGGAACTTGTTTTTTTCCACCTGATTTAAGATTAACACCTGTAGCCGTAATTCCAAAACAAGTTAAAATAGAACCCTTGTTAATCGTTGCTTGCAAGTCTTGTTTGTCTTTATCTAATTGTGATGTTTTTGTTTTCTCTTTGTTTAATTCGCCAGTGATGACATTTTTCTCAACAATCAATTTTTGGTTTAATGTATTTAACGAATCAATCGTTCTAACATAACCTTGCATGATTAAACGCAATGTTTCGGTTTCCTTTTTTAATTTAGAAATATAATATGCATCGCCTTTATGTTTTTCGGCATCTTTTAATAATTCTTCAATTTGCAATTTCTTAGCTTCAATATCTGCTTGTAAAGTTGCGTCGTTTGTTTGCAAGGTTGCGTACTCATCCTTCAACTTCATTAAGTCGTTCTTCACGTTATCGCGCTCAACATAAACTGTTTTCACAATTTCTATTTGTTCATTAACACGTTTTTGTTCTTCACTAAATTTAAAAAACAAAAAAGCATTCCCTCCTAAAGAAAGTGCAAATAAAATCCAAGGAATAATCCCTCCTCTTCTCTTTTTCTCTTCGGGCTGTTGTGTTATGTTTGTACCTTCCATGCAAATATAAAATTGATATAATGTGCAAATTTAGGAATAAATGAATAGTTAATTGACTCAAAACACCTTAATTATAAAAATCAGAATGTTAGTAAACCCACCTTTTGGTCACAATTAAGTGTTTTTAGATTATTTTAACCCACAACACAGACTAAACAGCACTAAATTTCGTTTCTTTACACTAATAAACACATTATGGAAAAACTGCAACTTCTTTGGGCCGATGATGAGATTGAATTATTAAAACCTCACATTTTATTTTTAGAACAAAAGGGATACGAAGTTACCACTGCAAAAAGTGGCGACGAAGCATTAGATATTATTAAAGAGAAAACCTTTGATGCAGTTTTATTAGATGAAAACATGCCAGGCCTTAGCGGACTAGAAACACTTACTCGTTTAAAAGTTTTAAGAAACGGCTTGCCCGTTATTATGATTACAAAAAGCGAAGAAGAATACATAATGGAAGATGCAATCGGTTCTAAAATTGCCGATTACTTAATTAAGCCAGTTAACCCAAATCAAATTTTACTTTCACTTAAAAAAACCTTGGACAACCGCAGGTTGGTAAGTGAAAAAACAAATACAGAGTACCGCAAAGATTTCCAGCAAATAGGAATGACGATTGGAGACAAATTAAGTTTTGCTGAGTGGTCTGAGTTGTATAAAAAAATTATTTATTGGGATTTAGAAATTGACAAAGCACAAGACAAAAGCATGTTAGATGTATTAAAAATGCAAAAGACCGATGCTAATGCACAATTTTTCAAATTCATAGAGAAAAACTATGTAAATTGGTTAAATGGGAAAGATGCTCCGCACATGTCGCATACACTTTTCAAAAATAAAATTGCTCCTGAAATTGACAAGTCGGCTTCAACCTTTGTGTTGATGATTGATAATTTACGTTTTGATCAATGGAAAATTATTGAGCCAATTGTTACTGAGTATTTTAAAGTTGACACAGAAGAAATTTATTGCAGTATTTTACCTACTGCCACACAATACGCTCGTAATGCATTTTTCGCGGGATTGTTGCCAAGCGAAATTGAAAAACGCTTTCCTAATTGGTGGCTAAACGATGAAGATGAGGGATTAAAAAATCAACATGAAGAAGATTTTTTAGGTGAGCAATTAAAGCGTTTAGGTAAAAACGTGAAATTCTCTTATAATAAAATAACCAATATTGCTGCTGGAAAAAAATTAGCCGATAGCATTTCAAATCTTACGCAAAACAAATTAAACGTTATCGTTTACAATTTTGTAGATATGCTTTCTCATGCACGTACAGATATGGAAGTAATACGTGAGTTAGCTGATGACGAACCTGCATATCGGTCTATTACGCGTTCATGGTTCGAGCATTCACCATTGTTGGATATGATAAAACAAATTGCAGAAAAAAAATGCAGATTAGTTATTACAACCGACCATGGAACAGTGCTTGTAAAAGATGCTTCAAAAGTTATCGGCGATAAAAACGTAAATACCAACTTACGCTATAAAACTGGCAAAACAATGGATTACAACAAAAAAGAAGTGTTCGAAATTAAAAACCCACACGATGCTTTTTTACCAAAACAACATGTAAGTTCGGTTTACATTTTTGCTAAAGAAAATATGTTTTTTGCTTACCCTAATAACTTTAACTACTATGTAAATTATTATCGCAATACATTCCAACATGGCGGAGTTTCTTTGGAAGAGATGTTGATTCCTTATGTCGCATTGAGCGCGAAGTAATTTTCCTTTAGCAGCCAATTTTCTCAAAGGAAAGGAAATAAATGAGGATATTCCTTTGACAGGATAGTTTCGATTATTGATTATTTCTGTCTTGCATACAAAAATATACTTAAACTTCATTTTCGCTTTACCATTTTATGGATAAAATACATCATAATGGCGCAAATAACCATACTGGCAATTACAACGTAACCAAGTACTTCGTAGTTATGAAAAACTCCTGTTTTATCTTGATACACAATTAAACCAGCTGAATAAGCCGAAATTCCTCCTGCTAAATATTGTACCGAAGAATTAATTCCCATAAAAGCGCCTCTATCTTTAGGCTCTGGCACACCCGACATTAATGCAGAAGAAGAAATCATACGAGATGCTACTGAAATAAATAATAAAACACTTACAATTAACAGAAGCCAAAGTGGAGTTGCGCCAATACTTGTGTATATCCCAACCATAATCATACTTAAAATGGAGGCTACCAAAAACACTTTGTATTTTCCGACTTTATCACTCAACTTCCCAACCAAAGGGCCTGCAATCATAGAGAAAACACCTGTTACGCCGAATAAAATAGGTAATTGCTCTTTCGTTAGTTTTAAGTTGTTTATACTAAATGCACCACCAAATTGATTTAGCATAAAACCTCCTGTTGCTAATAAACAAGTCGCCATAAAGCCTTTTAGATAACTTGTGTTTGAAATAGTCTTAATCAAATGATGGAACGCATTACTCTCTGATTTTAATTTTAAATGCTCGTTAACGGGTTTTAGCTTTGCAATAATAAACGCTCCTACAACAAAACTTAATACTACAATCATTATAAATGGCGAGTGCCAGCCATAAGCGTTTGCAAGCACCAATCCAATGGGGATACCTAATACTTGGCTAGCCGCAAAAGCTGTTTGAACAAATCCCATCACCCTGCCACGCACTTCCATTGGGAATAAATCAGTAATGATTGCAAATGAAATGGAAGAAAGTACACCTCCAAAAATTCCTGTAATAATACGAGCTGCAAGCAATGAATTATAATCAGGGGCTAAGCCGCAAAATAAAGTGCCAGCAATAAAACCTGTATAAAAGAAAAGTAAGAGTTTTTTTCTATCAAACTTATCTGCAAATCCCGCAGCAAGCAATCCAGAGCAACCTGCGCTAAATGCATAAGAAGAAACAACTAATGAAAATTTTGCTGCATCAATTTTTAATTCCTTAATTAGTGTATCGCTTAGTGGCGATAAAACCATAAAATCTAAAACTACAGTAAATTGTAATATTGCCAAAATTGCAATTACAAAAACTTGATATTTGGTAAATACTATATTAGGTTTTGACATCGGCCACAAATGTAAGAAGAGATTGATTATCTGTACATTTATTTCGACGAATCTAGTTAACGTCACAAAAAAGCCACTCCAAATATATGGTGAGGCTTCAATAAATAGTTAGTTCGTTGGAGCAGTTTCTTCGATGGCTACATTGTATTTAGCTGCAAAAATCATCTGCGCATCTTGTATTTTCTTTAAAGCTTCTGCTGTTTTAGTATCGATTGCAGTTGATACCGCATCTAACTGCGCATTTTCTTCTTCAGTAAGATCTCTTCCTTCAATTGTGATTAAAGCTAAAGGTTCTTTATACTCATTGCCACAAAGCCCTTTGATCGTCATAAAATAAACTTTAGCGGCATCTTTATTTTCACTGCTCCCATCAAATGCTTCCATTTTATCAACAGT
>CANJJP010000017.1 GCA_947474485.1 Bacteroidota bacterium
CTTTTTTATTGATTTCTGTTTTGAGCTGACCGCTAACATTTTCGCGCTTTATTTCAGTTTGGGTTTTGAAACACTGTCTACCGAAATGCCACTAACAAAGCTAAATGTTTAATGGACTTTTGCAAAGCGAAAATTAACTAATTGTCTACCGCTATTGCAAAAGCCGAGGTCGAATACCCAAATTGGATTTAGGTTTTGTTAGCTATTATTGCGCCACACACAGTTTATAATTTAATTCCAATAACACAAACATCGTCAACTTGTTCAAGGTCACCTTTCCAGTCTGAAAAGGCTTTATTTAGGATATCGGCTTTTTGCTTTTGAGATAAATTATTGTTTTTTACCAATAGGTCTGAAAACTGTTTATACTTAAATTTTTTACCTTTTGGTCCGCCAAATTGATCGGCAAATCCATCAGTAAATAAATAAAACGTCGTGTCTGCTTTATATTCAATTTGATGTGTCGTGAATGGTTTAGGATAATCTGATTTCCCTATTGGTTGTTTGTCGGCCTTTATTTCTTTTAATTCATTGTCATGGATATACCATAACGGGTTATTAGCACCACTCCAAAAGATTTTTTGATTTTGCTTGTCGATACATAGCAGCGAAATGTCCATTCCGTCTTTCACTTCGGTATTGTTTTTTGTAAATGTGTCAATAACTAGCTCTCTTGTTTTGTCGAGTATTTTTCCTGTGTCGGTTACGCCAAACTCATTTACAGTTCTGTTTAATGCGATTGAACAAACTACCGAAACCATTGCTCCTGGAACTCCGTGTCCTGTGCAATCAGCTACGGTAATAAAAAATAAATCTTCAATTTTTTCTGCCCAGTAAAAATCGCCGGCAACAATATCTTTAGGTTTGTATAAAATAAAACTTTCTGGAAAATTTGTTGTAATAAAATCTGTTGGCGGAAAGATTGCATGTTGTAAGCGCTTAGCGTAATTAATACTGTCCGTAATTTCTTTATGGGCGTTTTCGATAATTATTTTTTGAGCATCAATAGCAACCTTTTCTGCCAATAATTTGTTTTCGGTTTTTATAATCAATTTGAAATTGTAAAATCCAAACATAATAGTAAGTGATAAATAACCTATTAAACTTACAATTCCTTGCATTACACGAAATGATTTTTCAATGTTGATGTAGTATTCAAGCCTATTGTAATTAGCGTATAATGCAACAAAATATGTAAGTGAAGCAAATAATATTAAAATCCACATTATTAATTTCTCTTTTGCCTCAAATAGATTAAATATTAAAAAAATAATCATCGGTATAAAAAGATAATTAAATCCCTCTTTACCGTATGCAATGGAATAGTAAGAAACAAAAATTATAGCTACAATACTAAAATTAATTTTTGCAATAAGATATTTCTTTTTAAGATTTAAAATTAAGCTGGCTGAAATTAAAACAAAATGAAAAGCAAATACAATAATTAAATGAATATCCTTTTTGTTTCCAAATGATAAAAAAGAAAAAAGATTTGCAAGTATAAAGCATAATATTACTATGAAGGTTACATTGCTTAATTTTAATAACCTTTCCTCTCTTGTAGTAAGTTCTGGACTTTTACCGAAATCTATTATTTTAGAAAGTACATTCATTATAACCTTATTAATTTGATGAATAGTTGCGAGTTTTTTTGCGCATTGTAGCTAACGTTTTGGAGCTAAATTTTAGTTTGGGCTTTGAAACTTTGTCTACCGAAATGTTAGTTTAAAGATAAATGTTTAATAGACTTTTGCAAAGCAAAAATTAAATAATTGTCTACCGCTTTTGCAAAAGCTGAAGCCGAATGCCCAAATAGAATAAACCTTGTGTTAGCTACTAGTGCGCCTCACACAGTTTAAATTTTAATGCCAATGACACAAACGTCATCAACTTGTTCAAGGTCACCTTTCCAGTCTAAGAAAGACTTGTTAATGATGTCGGCCTGTTGGCTTTGAGATAAATTATTATTTTTTATTAGAAGGTCCGAAAACTGTTTGTATTTAAATTTCTTACCATTAGGTCCGCCGAATTGGTCGGCAAAGCCATCAGTAAATAAATAAAACGAAGTGTCTTCTTTATATTCTATTTGGTGTGTTGTAAATGGTTTTGAATAGTCTGTTTTCCCTATTGGTTGCTTGTCTGCTTTAATTTCTTTTAATTCATCTGCTTGAATATACCATAAGGGATTATTAGCACCACTCCAAAAGATGTTTTTATTTTTAATGTCGATACATAAAAGCGAAATATCCATGCCGTCTTTCACTTCACTTGCACTTTTCTCAAAGGTTTCAATAACCAAATCCCTTGTTTTGTCTAATATTTTTCCAGTTTCAGTAAGTTTGAATTCTTTTATAGCTCTATTTAAAGCATTTGAGCATACAACCGAAACCATTGCGCCAGGAACACCATGACCTGTGCTGTCGGCGGCGGCAATAAAAAACAAGTCATTTACTTTTTCAGCCCAATAAAAGTCACCTGCAACAATATCTTTAGGTTGATAATAGATGAAATTTTGTGCTAAATGCTTATTTACAAATTCTTGTGATGGTAAAATCGCCTCTTGCAATCGTTTGGCGTAACTTATTGAATCAACAATTTCTTTTTGCTTTTCTTCAACAAGATGTTTTTGATCTTCGACAACGATCTTTTGCTGGTCAATTAGTTTACGTAATTTTCTTTGGCGTAAGAAAGCAAAAATTGAACCTATTGTAATAATTACAATAATTGAAATAATTCCGTACAAATACTTCTTTTGTTTCTGCTCTTGATTTATCAAAAGAGACTTCTCATTTATTTCTTTTTCTTTTAATTTTTTGTCAAGTTCTTGTTTTTCAAGCGAGGATTGCTGTTTTTCAAGAAGACTATTTTTTAACGCAATGTCGTTTTCAGATTTAATTAATGCAAGTTCTTTTAGTTTTTTCTCCATTTGAATCTCATTAATACTTTTTTCTTGAGATATTTGACCGATTAATAATTCAGAAGCCTTTTTTATTGCTTTCGCAAAATCTTCATCCCATTTTAATTTTTGTGTTAAATGGTCAAAAATTAATTTATTTACAGGAAATTCTCTGTTTAGCTTTTCAATTCTCTCGTCCAAAATATTTTCTAATTCAATGTCAATATTTATTACCTGTCCCTTTTTCTTATCTTCTGGAATCCCCCTGAGATCAATCAGAAATTTATTTCTTGGAGTTGTTTGTTTACTTTGCTCATCATAAATTAGCAATTCGTATAAATCCCCAAATTTTGTTAGTAAAGTGTACTTTAGGGAGGTTCCCGCGTAAGAATCACTAACATCGGAATTATTAGTAAGATTAATTAATTCCACACCATAGCTTGGATACTTTGATTTTGAATTTTTGTTAATTATGTTTCCAGTAATTACGCAGAGATTTTTATCTTTTAGATAATAACTACTTTTTTTATTTTCGTTTCCAACAACTGAAATTGTTTCAAGATTTGGATCAGTAATCGATTCAGGATTATAGATTACAGGCGGCGAACCAGCTTGATGGAATATTATAATTGTTATGCTGTCACCATATTTGAAATAATTAGGGTTAAAATCCATTTCAAAGACGTTACCATTAATCTCCCAAGTTGTTATATAACCATTAAGTTGGGTTTCCATTATGCTAAAACCGACTCCATTAACACTAAATGGATTTGAAACTAAAAGGCTTCTGCCATAATTCTTGCCTTTTAAAACTGTTTTGACAATTCTTTTATCAAAATTTAGTTTTAGTCGGCTAATTAATTCCTTTTCGGGCTTATTATTCTCTGAAAGATTAGATAAATTGAAATCTTTAATTATTTTGTCATATGTTATGGAGGATTCTTCGAATCTGATTTCTTTAAGTTTAGAATATGCGCTGTCGTTATTCCCTATTTTATTCCAGGAATATGCCAATCTAAAAAGAGATGTAGAGGAAGGTCGACCCTTATTTATTTTAAAAGCTTGATTATATCGAAACGTTGCTTCCTTAAATTGATTTAATTCGAAAAGTGAATCTGCAGTGAATAATTTTTTTTCATAAGCGTCTTTCTGCGAAAGGCATATGAAAGGCAGAAATGTTATAAATAAAATAATATTAATTCGAATGTTGTTCATATTTATTAGTCTTGGCGCATTGTAGCTAACGGAACGCGTGCTTGCATCAGTGCGGAAATTGAAACCGTTCAATGCCGAAATGCTAATAACAAAGCTAACTGCTTTTTAGCCATTTGCAAAGAAAAAATAAATGACTTTCCGCCATCAGGCGGGCAAAATTTGCAAATGCCTTATACCTCCGCCCGCATTGTGCAATTGCACGGGGTTATTACCAGCAATGGCTACACAGTTGCAGTCCTGGTTACGAGCTGCCGGAATTTGGGAGGGCATGTGTTTCGGCCGGCAGTATTGGTTGATACGTCTAGTGAGAAGGGCAGGGAGTTGCGGAAATTAATTATTTATTACTGTATTTTAGCAGCTAGTTTTATTTCCGAAAAATAAAAAATTAATTTAAGTGCGTTGGAGAGTTTGGGGCCATTGTTGGTTATAACGTTTTGGAGCTTTGCGTTCGGCGGGCTTTGAAACACTCTGCTCTCTACCCGCACAATGTTTATTAGTTGCCGAAATACTGTACTCTTTTTTGCCTACATAAATATAATGACTTTCCCTATAGGGACAACTTGTAGGCAAAAAACTTATACTAATGCTAGCATTTTTTTTAGGTACTGTTATAGCCAGTGCTTTGTTTCGTGTTTTCAGTTGTCGTCATTTCTCTGTCGTGCGTTGGCTTTGCAAGCTTATTTAAAAACTTTGGTTGTGTGATGGCTTGTGCGGTTTTTAAATGTGCTTGCAAAATGCGTTGGCTATTTTATTTCGTTCACTCTTTTTTGCAGTTCCTCAATTCGTTTTATTAAAGCGTCAAAACTTAATGGTTCTCCGTAAATCATATTCTTCGCCATTGTCTGGTAGTCCTTTTCCCATTCTTTGATAATTTCTCTGGGCGGAATAATTTTTATTTTACTCGGAATATGATTTGAATAATCAAGTCCACGAAGCGCATTGAATTTTTCTCTGTGCGTTACAATGCCTTTGTATAGTAAACTGTCTTTGATGGCAGATTTACCGTGCTCAGTATCCATTAATTTTTCTAAATCGTAAAGGTGTCTTGATAACCTGTCGATGCGGATTTTTGCAGTTTCCTGTGAGAATTCTTCGTGCAATAAAAATATTTTTTCTAAAAATGTTCTCTGCGGTAAAACTGTCGAAATATTGAATGGCTCGGTTTTAAATGCTTGGTCGGGAAACACAGAAGTAAGTATTGAATTAATTTCTCTGTGCGCACTTGGTTCCATTAAAGAACGTGAACTAACTTCTATTAAAACTCTTTGTGGCAAATAGTCCGACTTATCAAAAACGGAATTGTAATGGATTTCAATTATCTGTGGGTCTTTGTCCGAATCATTTACTGGTTGAGCAATTAATTTACAATCACCGATAGCCTTCCATTCGGTAAATTTATTTGTTAAATCCGCTAAAAATATGGTTGAGATAAATTCACAAGATTGTTTTCTTAAATTTTTGATTTGATTCTTACTGATGTGTTCGTTAAAGCCAAAGAATTTTTTATCAATAGCTAAATCAATGTCTTCCGAAAACCGCTCTATTAAATCCCAACCTTTACTTAATGAAGTTCCGCCTTTGAAAACAATATGAGGCGAATATTTAAAATCAAAAGAAGCTTTTAACGCCAAAGTTACCCACCAGTCTTTTTCAATAGCAATTGCAGGTAATCCCGAAGTATTACTTGCCTGATTTAGAATTTCAATTCTTCTTTCTTTAGATAATTTTAACCACTCTGTATTCATATCACTATGCTACATTCATTAATATTTTATTTATCCAAGCCGGTGCAAGTTTAGCATCGTGTAAGATATTTTCTTTTTTTTCTTTTCTCAAAATAGTCTGTAATTTTTTCAAGCTCTCATCTTCCAATTTATTTTGACCAATGCTTTTCAATGCTTGAATTACCAAACTGCTTATTTCTCCCTTAGCTAATAGATTTTTTGGGCTTGTTTTTTTAAATGTGATTGTTCGCTTTCCAATCTTAATACTTCTTGCCGCTCCATCTGTCAAGAAAACCGCCTTTAAAGGAATTTGAGTTGATAAACCTAATTTGTTTAATGCCTGAACACCTGTCGGAATTATTCTTGCCCTATCTCGTTTGGCAATGGCAATGGCTATTTCTTCTGCGGATGGGTATAATACGCCCAAATCTTTGTCAGTTTTGGGGTATAGATAAATACCGTGAGCCAAGCGCACCAGCAACCTCTTCCCTTCAAGTCTGAATAGGGCTTTTTTCACGCTTTCAGGATTACCAAAGTCTAAAAAATCATCAACAAAGAGAATACTTCCTTTTTGCAGTTTCTTTAGTTTTTTAGCAATGCTATTTTCTACAATAGGTCTTTCCATTGGTTTAATTTCGTCCCAAATATAGTAAATAATTGGGACGAGTTTGCAGAATGATTACTTTTAATGGTATTTTAGAGATCGTTCGTTTTGTTTTTAAAGACATTTTGTTGCTATATTAATAACTGTTTCTGTGGGGGATACAATTTTTCTTTAATTTCCCTGAATTCGTGTACTTTTTTGTATAAATATCAAGATATTTTTCCCTCGATAAAAGGAATTTAAAAAAATTAATATTTCTGTATTTACATGTCTCATAAACGCTTAATAAGATTAAATAGTTTTTTATCCCTTCTTGTGTGAAAATACCATTCACCCCACGTCTGTATGAAGCAAAATGCTTAAAGGCGTGTTCCGCATTATTATTATTCCAGGGAACTCCATCATGTTCTAAAAATAAAAACAAGTTATTTTTAAATCTGATAAACCTGTTGTAGAATTTTTTTGCTTCATCTGATTTGAAAGAACTCTGCTCCAAAAATTCGTAAAATTGGTTAACACTTTTCTGATGCGTGAGTAAATAATACTTTTTTAGCCCATGTTTTTTCGTAGTATCCACAATATTTTTAAGAAGAACTGAAAATTTTTTGGCGATTTGCTTCAATTCTAAATTTAATTGATGTTTAAATAACGTATCATTAATATCACGAATTAAATGTACCAAGCATTTTTGTTGCTTGCAATCAAGACCCTCGTATCCTTTATAAAAGTCGCTAATCAAAACACCCTTAAATTCGTTGATTAATTTTTTTATAAAATCCGACTTTCTTGTTTCGGTATAAATAAAGGCAACATCAGTCATATTTGTAAAAACCCAAATGTAACCCGGTAGTCCCTGAACTCTAACCTTAGTTTCATCAACATGAATAATGTTCCAGTTTTTTATATTTGAAACTAATCGATTATATTCTTTTTTATAATACGCTGCGCCTAAAATTTTGAATCGATATATACTTCCTCCTCCCACACTACCAATAGAAATCTGAAATGTATCCGCTAAAGTTTTTTCTATTTTTTCAAAACTAATGCCATTTACTAAATTCTGATACACCACCCAACTTATTAGATTGTGACCATATTTAATACCAATGTTTTTATATTTATTAGGGAAGTATGATTTTAAACAATCTCTGCATTGATGCCAATTCGAATTATATTTGGTAACCCATTTTTTTACACCACCCCTGAAAAATTTAATATCTACTACAATTTTTGATTCAACCCTTGTTGCAACCCTAATATTTCTTCGATTGCAGTTTGGACAAATTAAAGTTCTGCCTATGTTCACTTCAGTGTTTGGTTTTTTATTAAATTTTTTTCGTCTTTCCGTATTTGATTTTGATTTTCTTAATGTTTTATCAGTTTTTAAATAAATTTTGCTCCTTTGATAATCAAAATATGAGCATTTGTTTATGTAATCAAAATTTTCGATTATAAAATTGGGATCATCAAATTTATACCCTCCAAATCTATCCCGAATTTGGCTGTCAAAATTCTCTGTAACTTCAACTGAAGGAAATTGTTCTGTTAAGCTATCAGAAGAAGATGAAACCAATTGAAGAAAATCTATCAGTTTTTTTAATGCATAACAATCATCAATGTTATATTGTATCAATTTTTCTTTAATAAAAACATCACTATTCATCTCCCATTCATGTCTCAACAAGATACTTTCTAACCCTGTTAGATTTTCATCAGTCCATTTGAACCCTAAGTATTTTGCAATGTCTTTTAAGCCATTACTATATGTGGGAAAATAGATTGATGGATAAACGTAAGAAATAATATTCACACTATTATTAAACACCCTTTTTATTGTTCCATTTTCCGGAACAATATTAGCAAGCAATTTGAAAAATTTTACTTCGTAGCTGCCGTAATGATATATGGTAATATTTTTGTATAATCTAATTTTGTCAATGAATTCGTTTTGGAGCTTTGCGTTCGGCGGGCTTTGAAACACTATGCTCTCTACCCGCACAATGTTTATTAGTTGCCGAAATACTGTACTCTTTTTTTGCTTACATGAAAATACAACTTTCTGCGTAGCAGGCAAAATTGTAAGCAAAAAACTTATATGTCCGCCCGCTGACGCAAAGGTGCTGTTACCTGATGCCAGCCGCATCTAGTGAGAAAAGTACCTATACAACACAATGTTTCTAATTACGAAACCATATGTCTGACAGAAACCGAATGCCACCCAAAGCAATTTGTGAAAATTGCCGGAGCGGGGGAGAACTTGACAAGCTTTTTTGCAAAATTAGGATTGTGCGGCTGATTTTTGCGTTTTGCAAATGGGCTTGGCAAGTTGTGGGGAGACAAAAATCTGAAACGCTGTCAGAGTTCCCTAAAGCCCTGCGGTAGTTTTCTAAATCACTGTGCTAGTTCCCTAAAACGCTGTCAGAGTTTTCTAAATTCTAATTCCTATTATAGTAATATCATCAACCTGCTCCGTATTTCCCTTCCATTCTTTTAAGACATTTTGTAATATTCCCTGCTGTTGATCAATCGGATTATTGGATATAGAAAGTAGTAACTCTTTTAGCTTTTTATACATGAATTTCTTGCCTTTTGGACCACCAAATTGGTCTGGAAAACCATCAGTTAAAGTATAAATCATATCACCTTTTTTAATGTCCACCTCGTGTTGTGTAAATGAAACAGAATCTCTATCATGTTTACCAACAGGTATTTTATCTGGTTGTAATTCAATAATATTATTTTCTCTAATTATCCATATTGGATTATTAGCAGCTGCATATACTAATTTAGTTTTGTTACTATTAAAACTAATTAAACTGCAGTCCATTCCATCCTTACCGCCTTCTTCACTTCCGTCTTTTTTTAAACGCTCAATAATGGTTTGACGTGTATGGTTCAGTATTTTTGCAGGGTCAATAATACTTAACTCCACCGCTTTTTCTAATGAAGATGTATTTAATAAACTCATAATAGCGCCAGGAACACCATGACCAGTGCTATCTGCTGTTACTAAAGCAAAGTTGCCATTTTGTAAAGTGTGAGCCCAATAAAAGTCACCACTTACTACATCTTTCGGCTGGAACAATACAAAGTAATCTCTTAAATTCTCATCCAATTGTTCTCTAGTCGCTAAAAAGCTACGTTGAATGCGCTCAGCGTAATTGATACTATCTGTTATTTCTCGATGTTTTCCTTCAACTAGATGTTTTTGATTTTCAATTATAGTTTTTTGCTTTTGAGTCAATCGAAATCTGTTATAAAGAAAAAAAGAAAATAGAAGTACGATAAAAAAAACAATAATTACTGACCAAATGATTATTTTTTGTTTTTGATTTTCTTTTTTTGCAATAACTCGTTCTTTGTCTTGTATTTCTTTTAATACTGCTTCTTTTTTATCGTATTCGTTTTTAAATTGATTTTTTATACTTGCTTTACGAGTTTCCTCATTATAACTGCTATCATGCATTTGAATATATAATTCATACATAGGAAGAGCTTCATTACCTTTGTGTTGTTTCTTATATATTCTGTAGAGTAAATTTGCAGATGTTCCAATTTGACCAGGATAACCTAGTTCCTTGCTAAGCCGAAAAGATTTTAAAGCACATTCCAATGCTTTATTTAAATTATTTTGATATAAGTAAATTTCTGAAATTTTAGCAAGAGATTTTGATTCCGATGCTTGATCTTCAATTTCTTCGCTAATTTTTAAGCCATTTTCAAAGAATTGTAAGGCATCTGTCATTTTATTTTTTTTGAAATAAATGTCCCCAAGTTGGATGTAAAAAAAAGCAATTGCATACCTATCCTTAAGTTCTTCACTCATTTTTAAACCTTTTTCATATAGTTCTAATGCTTTTTCGTAACGACCTTGAGAAAAATAAATTGCACCAATATTACTGAGAGTAGGTGGTAAACCGTCTTTATATTCAGCTTCTTTATTTAATTGTAAACTTCTTAGAAAATACTCTAACGCCTTTGATGTGTCACCTTGATTTTTGTAAATGCCTCCAATATAATTTAATGAAAATGCAATTAGAACTTTATCGCCTATTTCTTCTCTTATTTTTAATGATTTATTGAAATACTCCAAGGCCTTTGAAATATTTCCTTGATTTTCATAAATATTACCAAAACTCGCATAAACACTGGCTATACCTTCCTTATCTTTTAAACTTTCGTATATTTTCAAACTTTTAGAGTAGTATTTTAATGCCTTGGGGAAATTCTCATTAATATAATTAGCAGCAAGGTTATGAAGGGTTTGAGCAATTTCTCTTTTATCACCTATTTCTTCGCTAACTTTTAAAGCTTTTTCGTAAAATTCAAGTCTTTTAGATTTATTAGACAAATTACTATAGTAATTTACAAAGTTATAAAAGACTGTTCTAAGTTGTTTTAAATAAAAATTATGTAATGGTTTATCAATTTTAGATGTTTTTATTTTTTGTTCTACAAAAGATTGAAGTTTAATATTATTAACTAGAAATAGTTCTTCATTAGGTTCAGCTGAAACTATTAAACTCAATATGTTACAACGCGTTGTGTCAACTTTCGTATTCATTAAGACTATTTTTAACGAGTCGACCGTATTCTGTTGCCCATTAATTTTAATGCTGAAAACAAGAATACTTAAAAGCAGTACTATTTTATTTACAAAGTATGGGCATTTTTTCATATTAATTACTTTAAATTTATTAAAGCTACAATATTTTTATATAGTTTAGTAATATACATAACTCATTATTTTAACAAAATACCATACGCCTGTGGCTTATGCGCCTTTGACTGAACGGATGTGAGATGCGCAAAACTGTGCTGAAAGCACACCTTATTGTGTGGGTAGGTAATTTAGCTTATTTGGTTTTTGCCTGCCTTTTGCAAAAACAAATGGGCTAAATTTTGGGATAGACAAAACGGCTTTGTCAAGCCGATTAAACAGTTCTACTTTCACACAGGACTACCGAGTTTATTGGGGTCTAAACGTGAAGTTTTGTGTCTAAAGTTACAGTTTGATTTTTCAGTCGGCTGTTTGCAGGTAACGGTTGGCGGCTAAACGCCAGTTTTTTTATTTTCGTTTCCGAATGTTTGTTTATTGATACCTAAATTACTAAAAAATTGAAACAAACAGGACCTGCCCAGTGAAAATATAATTCATTCCATATCTGGGCAGTTGGAACTAACGAGA
>CANJJP010000018.1 GCA_947474485.1 Bacteroidota bacterium
ACGAAGGGAAACAAATTACATTGCAAAAAGCGGCAAGTTTACTAAAATCCTTAGACAGAGAATTGCGTAAATCAACTTATCTAAAAATTCAAGAGAGAAAAAATGTTGATGAAAATAAATTAAATCAATTATATACAGACCTAATTGAATTACGCCACAAAGTATCATTAAATGCGGGTTTTAAAAACTACAGAGATTATAAATTTGAAGAATTAGGGAGGTTTGATTATACAGTAAATGATTGCATTAATTTTCATGAGTCGATTGCAAAGCATATTGTTCCCATTAATAAAACCTTAGAAAAGGCAAGGAAAGAGAAATTAAATTTAGACTCTTATAAACCATGGGATACTGAGTTTGACATTGAAGGTAATTTACCTTTAACACCATTTAATACTGGAGAAGAACTAACTGAGAAAACAATATCATGCTTTAATAACATTGACCAATTCTTTGGAGAATGTATTACAACAATGAAGCAGTTAGGACATTTAGATTTAGAATCGAGAATTGGGAAAGCTCCAGGCGGTTACAACTATCCTTTGTACGAAAGTGGTGTCCCGTTTATCTTTATGAATTCTGTTGGAACGCACCGAGACATGGTAACAATGGTGCATGAAGGTGGGCATGCGGTTCATTCGTTTTTATGCAATCAACTTAGTTTAACGGATTTTAAAAGCACACCATCAGAGGTAGCAGAACTTGCGAGTATGGGAATGGAATTGATTTCGATGGAGCATTGGAACTTCTACTTTACTGATGAAAATGATTTAAAAAGAGCAAAAAAAGAACAATTAGAGAAAATATTAAAAACCTTACCTTGGATTGCTTGTATTGATAAATTTCAACATTGGGTGTACGAAAATCCAACCCACAGCATTGAAGAACGCTACGAAAAATGGTATGCAATTAGTAAAGAATTCAGTACTGGAGAAGTTGATTACTCAGGGCTCGAAAATAATATTAAAAGAAGCTGGCAGGGTCAACTTCACCTTTACGAAGTTCCGTTTTACTATATTGAATATGGCATGGCGCAACTTGGAGCTGTTGCTATTTGGAAAAACTACTTAGAAAACAAGGAAAGTTGCATTGCAAGCTACAAAAACGCCTTGGCTCACGGCTATACCCTTACAATTCCGGAATTATACAATTTAGCAGGCATTAAGTTTGATTTTTCGGCACAAAACATAAAAGAACTTGCTGAATTTGTTTTAAATCAATACAAAAAGCTTTAGTTAAAGTTCATCAGTATTTACTGTTTTTCATTTATTATTTATATATTTGAAGGTTATAATTGTATTTATGAGATTAATAAAAGCTCTTTTCGGAATATTTATACTTGTTTTGTTTTTTAGTTCATGTAAGCTACTTCGACCAAGTTTCATGCTGCAAACTAAGCCTAATTATAATTTCAGCAAAATTAGTGATACTCTTCTAAATGAAAACTACAGAATAGCACCTAATGATGGTGTAAATTTTAGAGTATTTTCTAATGATGGTTTTAAACTAGTAGATATAGCAAATAGTGCTGGTGGAGCAGGAATTACAAGAGCAGGTATAGAAGAAATTGTTGATCAAGATGGTTTAATTAAATTACCACTATTAGGCAAAATAAAGATTAGTGGTTACACATTAAGAGAAGCTCAATTGTTTTTAGAAAAAGAATATGAGAGCTACTATGTTAAACCATTTATACAACTTAATATAACAAACAAGCGAGTTATTATTTTCCCGGGAGCAGCAGGTTCTGCAAGAGTACTACAATTACAGTATAACAATACTACTGTTTTTGAGGCTATTGCATTAGCAGGTGGTATTAGTCAAGACGGTAAAGCTTATCGAATAAAATTGATTAGAAGGATAACACCGAACTCAAGCCCATTAGTTTACCTTATTGACCTTTCTAAAATCGAAGGTATTGCAGCTGGTAATATGGTAGTTTTAGCAAACGATATTATATATGTTGAAACAAGACCAAGAATTGCCCAAAGAACATTGCAAGAGATTTCTCCTTATCTTTCATTGTTAACAACGACTATAACCCTATATTATTTGTTCGCAAAGTAAGATGCTAAACAACACAGTAGGACAAAAGAACGAGAATTTTGATCGTTACAAGGACAGACTCACTAAATTTAGTAGCGAGTTTGAGTTGGGGCTTTTTATTTTAATCGCCAAAAAATCACTTGTTTGGATTTTTATTTTTTTTTCAATTTCTTTTGGCACTATTTACTTATATTTAAGATATACACCCCCAATTTATGAATCAAGCGCAACCATTCAATTAACTAATTCAAATAAAGCAAATGATATACTTCAGGTTGGCCAATCATTTGACAATACAAGTAAACTAGCCGAAGCAATTGAAGTTCTAAAATCCCAAGTTTTTCTTCAGAGAGTCGTGAAAAATCTAAATCTTACTGTTAGCTATCTTAACGAAGGTACTTTTAAAAACTATGAACTCTATACTTCTTCGCCATTTATTGTTGACATTAAAATAAAAAATGACTCTTGGTACAACCAAAAAATCTACATCGACTTTGATGAAAATGCATCTAGTGGAAAAATAAGATTAGGAGACAAGAATACAACTTCATTGCCATTTAAAATTAATGAATGGACAAGGACTAAAGATTTGGATTTTAGTATAGTGTTAAATAAAAATTTTGAAGACGGTGCTGCTATAAATGACATTAGAAGGCTTGAAAAACCTTATTTTATTTGTAACACAGAAGCTGGTATTTTATCCTACATACAATCTAAGGTTGAAGTAAGAATTATCAACGAGCAATCGCAATCAATCTCTGTTGGCGTAAAAGATTTTGTTCCATCAAAGGCAGCTGACATTGCAAATGCTGTTGTTGAAGAATACCAAATTTATGGTGTTGAAAAAGAAGGTGAAGGGTCGAAAAACATACTTGCTTTTATAGATGCTCAGCTAAACAATGTTTTTTATGATTTAAAAAATTCAGAAAACAATATAGAATCTTTTCAAAAGAGCAATAATTATATTTCAAACACTATTGCCAAGAGTACTTCAATCAGCAGGTATTCAACAGTGGAAGACCAGTTATTAAAACTGGAACTTGACGAAATGATTCTTAGTGAATTACAAAAAAATCTTCAAAACAATAAAAGCATTGATACCTATCAATTAATTTCTTTACTAGCGGGGACAGAGGAAGAATCATCAATTAGAAGTATAACAAACGAGCTCCAAAGACTTCTTATTGAAAAAGAAAACCTATTATATGTAGTTACCACAAACAGCGACGCAATTAAACAGGCAAATTTTCAAATCGAAACGCAAAAAAAATTATTAATAGAAAGCTTAAGTTCCTTTAGAAACAAAATTAAATTTAAGTACGAGAATTTAAGACAAAAATCGAACAAGTTAGCGGAAGAATTCGAACCTCAACCTGACAAGGATATGGAATATTCTCGTTTGATGAGATTGTTCTCAATCAATGAAAAATACTACACTTTGTTACTTGAAAAGAAAACTGAATTTTCCATTTCAAATGCTGGCTACGTTTCAAAAACAAACGTACTTGAAAAAGCAAGAGTTGCAAACAGTCCGGTTACACCGAGTAAAAAAACCGCAACAACAATTGGCATTTTATGTGCGTTCTTATTAAGTTTAATCGTTATAATTATTCGATATTTACTACACGATCAGATTATTTCACTTAATGAGATAACCAAACAAACTCATGCTGGTGTTAGTATTTTGGGTATTGTGCCAAGCTATGACAAAGACATTCCTACTTCGCAACTTGTGGTGGACAAAAATCCTAAATCCATTATGGCGGAGTCGTTTCGATCAATTAGAACAAATCTTCAATTTATTTCTAATGATCCAGGTGCAAAAATAATTGCACTTACCTCAACCATTTCGGGTGAAGGAAAAACATTTGTAGCGCTTAATTTAGCCGGAATCATTGCCTATTCAGGAAAAAAAGTTGTTATTATTGACCTCGACATGCGTAAGCCAAAGATCCATAAAGGCTTTGGAACTAATAATGAACGAGGAATGTCAACTTTATTAATTGGTGGCAACACAATAGAAGAGTGTATCAATAAAAGTACATTATCATCTTTAGATTTTATCACAGCAGGTCCTATACCACCTAATCCTTCTGAATTAATTATTAGTAAGAAAATGGGTATTATACTTGATGAATTAAAGTTGAAGTATGACGTAATTATTATTGATAATCCACCTATTGGTCTAGTAACAGATGCGCTACCAATGATTCAATTAGCTGATTATCCAATATACGTTTTCAGGTCAGATTATTCGAGAAAAAGTTTTATTCAAATACTTGATAGATTACAAAACGAGAATAGCATTGGTAAAATATCGGTAGTATTAAATGGAGTAGATATTAATCGTAAAAGTTATGGATATAACTATGGATATGGTTATGGATATGGATACGGCTATGGCTCTAAATATGGCTATTATGAAGAGGGGAAAAACGAATCGAAGAAAAAGAAAAAAATGTTTAGTAAGTCTAAAATAAAAGTAAGTTAGAATGGAATTTATTGAAACAACTATAAAAGATTTATTTATAATTAAACCCAAAGTTTTTGAAGACTCGAGGGGGCACTTCTTTGAGAGTTTTACAACAAAGTCATTTTCTGAAAAAAACATTGATGCTGATTTTGTGCAGGATAATCAATCACTTTCGCAAAAAGGTGTTTTAAGAGGTTTACACTTCCAAGCTCCGCCTTATGGTCAAGGTAAACTTGTTCGTGTAATCAAAGGTGCTGTATTAGACGTTGCACTCGATATCAGAAAAAAATCCGCAACTTATGGTCAACATTTTACTATTGAGTTAAATGAAGAAAACAAAACAATGCTTTGGATTCCAGAAGGATTTGCTCATGGTTTTTCCACTTTAGCTGATAATACAATTTTCGCATACAAATGTACCAACTATTATTTTAAAGATTCAGAAGGTTGTATTTCGTGGAATGACAATTCTCTTGGAATTAATTGGAATATTGAAAACCCTACAATTTCAGAAAAAGATATGCAAGGTTTATCATTTGCTGAATTTATTTCACCTTTTTAATATTGCTTTTAACTAACAACATACCGCTACTTTTTTTACTGATTTTTTCAGGTGCTTTGATTTTTTCGGCTGTAATTAATAATTTGCTTTTAAATTTTTCGAAAAATCTCGGAACAAGAAAAAATGATGGAGTACAGATTAGATGGAACCCAACATCTAAACCTGCCCTTGGTGGTATTTCCTTTTTTGTAATATTCCTTATTTCCTTTATTTCAATACAATTTATTATAGGGCAAACGACTATTTACTTTTCGGATAAAAAAATATTTGGACTTCTAAGTTCAATAAGTATTGCATTTATTATGGGCCTTGCTGACGATGCATATGATACTAAGCCACTTATTAAATCACTTACACAATTTATGTGTGCACTCATTCTAATTTTAACTGGCACGCGAATAGAATGTTTTGAAAACGAATTTTTAAATTATATCCTAACAATTTTATGGGTTGTAGGAATGATGAACTCAATTAACATGCTCGACAACATGGATGCAATAACAACAATTGTTTCTATAGGCATTTTAATTTTCATTTCTTCTATTACTATTATCCAATCCAACACTTTAACACCAATTTCTATTTTATCTATTGCGATGCTTGGGAGTTTGTGTGGATTTCTGGTATACAATTGGCATCCCTCAAAAATGTTTATGGGTGATACTGGAAGCCAATTTTTAGGTGTTTTTCTTGCTATTGTTGGAATAGAATATTGTTGGAACATAAAGCCTGATGTTGACAGTTTATTTCCTAACGAATATGGAACGAAAAGTATATTAGTTGTTGCGTCTGTATTTGTAATTCCATTAACTGATACAATTACGGTTGTAACAAATCGTTTATCTAGAGGAAAATCGCCATTTGTTGGTGGGAAAGACCATACAACTCATAGTTTGTTTTTTTATGGAATAACTGAAAAAAGAATCGCACTGTTTTTTTTCGGTTTAACATGCATAGGGTGTTATCTAAGTTATTTAATTATTACTGATAACAATTGGACCATAAATAAATTTTGGTTGTATTCGATTTATCCAATTTGTGTTTTTCTTCCGATCTTTCTTTTAACGCATCATAAAAGCAAAACTAAAACTAATTCGTAAAATAGTTTTTTATGTATTTAGCTAGAGTGTCGTTAAATACAACTAATCCTTTCGCGTTTAAGTTTAAAGAAGAAATATAGTTACTTCTTGAAGCTGACAAGTTCTCATCCTTAAACAATATATAATCAACATTTTCTTTTGCTGCAAGTTGATTAATAAAAGTGATTGTTTCTTCTCGGTTTTTTAAACTCTTTAATGACTCACTCAACACAGGAGATTCAAATAATATTATTTTACTCCCATATTGTTTTGCAAGAGCTATCGTTTTTTTTAAATACTTTACTCGTGAGGAGTCTATCATAAATTCATAACCTTGTGGGTATTGAGATTGCATATCTTCTAAGTGATTATCCCAAGTTATTTTTGCTGGAGGCTCAAAACCATTTACAAAAAAAGGGAGCGCTCGGTTATCTTTTTTATGCTTTAATCCTTGTAATGCATTAAAGGTAATTTGTTTGTTATAATAAGCATAAGCAAAATAAGGAATCCAAATCCTTCTGTAATATTCAGCATCGCATTCGCTCAAAACTTTAGCAACTGTATCATCATACATGTATTGAGCAAATCGATATGAATTAAATGTATTAAAATTCTTATCCATCGACTCTGGAGTAACGTACAATAAAATAAGTTTTGGGGCTTTATTGCTTTTTAAATATAAATAAAGATGCAGGTAATTATCTGCAAAATCACTGTGACTTAAAGCTAAGTTATATGATTTTTTTCCAGTTGCTTCATCTAATTGTTCTGGGTTTACCATCCACAAAGGCTCACAGGGGCCATGAATTAAAACATCAGCATCAATTTTAGTTGAACTAACATAATCAGCCTTTGTATTCTTATTTGATCGTAAACTAGATGAGTAAAAATTATCTAAAACAAATAAGCTTCCTGTAACCAATCCTAATGTAATGGTGATTTTAAGAACCAAATTCATTTTATCAATCTTAGAAACTAAATACCCGTGAAATATTGAAGCCAAATTTAAACTGTCCATCTAACCAATTAGAAGTAGTATTTGGAATAAAATTAGTTTCTGAAATTGCTCCGTTGTTAGTGAAGTTAAGATGAAAAACGTGCCCACCTGTTTCAATTTCTAAACCAACTGCAAGAGGATTATAGAAAGGGTTTGCTTTATTGTTTTGGCGATACTTTGATACATTATAAAAATAATCTACTATCAAAGCCATACGTTTTGTAAAACGAATTCTACCACCAACTCCTAAACTAACAATACCATTTGTTTCCTCAGCATTATTATCTGCATTTATAGCATACTTTACAAAATTCCGATGATGATAAGATGGCATTATTTGCGCTGAAAACCAATTCCCAAATTTTCGTGCTATAATTAATTGAGAGAAATAAGAAAAACGATGAGCGGTTTTTTGGGTTACACTTTTATCAACTCCCGAGTAAATTAATGCCTTATCCTTGGGTGTAAAACCCATATTAGTATAGGCGGCAATACTTACTGGTACTTTGTTATTTGTAGTTTGCTCTAAAAATCTCCACTTGGCATAACCTTCTAAAAGCTCATTATACTTGCTTCTAGCTAGACCCAAGGTGATTTTGTCGGTTACACCATAATCAAATGAATATCTTATGTCCATCGAATTATCAAATCCCCACATGGTATGTCCGCTACCACCAACTGCTATATCATCAAAACGATGAGTAATTCTAAAATCAAGGTCGCCTTTTTTTACTGTTTCTATTGATTGTGCATTTACAATCTTAGTAGTTTTAAATGTTGCGAAAACCTTTACGTTTCCAACTTCAGGTTCATTTACTAAAGCTAATAAATCTTCTTCTTGCGCAATTGCAGAAGACGTAATTCCAATAACAAAAGCAAAAACTAATTTTTTCAACATAAATACTATTTATTTTTAAGTGGTTCTAAGGTTGCCTTTATAGTCACATCAACCTCTTCAGCAATATTTGCTAATTTACTTGTTGGGACTTCAATTTTATAATCCGCTAATTTAAGTTTAAACTTAGAATCTACAAGTATTTGATTTCCTTTTATTGTTAATTTACCAGTAGCCGAAACGTCCTTTGTTTCGCCATGCATGGTCATATTACCTTCCACTAACACATCATAAGTCCCATCTTTTGTATAATCTATCTTATCATTATCCTTAATTTTACCTTTAAAAATAGCATGAGGATATTTATGGCTTTCAACATAAGTTTCATTGAAATGTTCTCCCATTAAACCACTCTTAAATTTAAAACTATTCATTGAAACCTGAACTTCAAACGCTCCTGATTTTACACTAATAATTGGTTTCCCAGTTACACTTTTCGCATCAATATTTTCTAAGCGAGCTTCCGAGAAAAATGAAATTTCTGCTGATTTAGCCATGAAAATTTGCGCTTTACTTGCTAATGAAAACAAAACTACCGCTGATAATAATACTATTTTTTTCATATTTAATTTTTTCACCTTAATACCAATAATTGTTCCAAACGAATTTAATTGAATTAAACAAGCTAATAGCCACGTTAACTAAATCCTTTCAATGAATTTCTATACTAAATCTTAACATTTAAAACGCTCATTATTTAATATATATCGTTAAAATATTAATTTAAAAATCGTTCCATTTTTACTTTCGAAAGAAGACTTTCCTTCAATTGGAATACCCATCAAGCAGGTAATTTTATTTGGACCTAAATAGATATCCACTAACTCTTGTGTTTTCTCATCATTAATTGAATCATTTGTAACAATTATTTTTTTCGGTTGCAAAGTGTTTAAAATAATTAGGCATCGCAATTATTGGAAGAGCTGCTTGCTGTATAAATTTATTTACTTGTAAATCAAAATTACCTATCCACTTAATCTCTGTATGCGCTTCATTATAAACCCATGCGTTGGTATGCTTTGTATTTACCGCCTTTGCAGCTAATTCTAATATTTCATAAACCGCAGCGTCAATTTTTCCTTTACGAATTTTTGTAGATTTCGATAATTTTTCAATTGTAAGAAACTTTCGCACTATATCATTTTTAAACTGACTTGCTCTTGTATTATCCTTTATATAAAGTGCATACTTAATTATACGATCAGAGTTTAATCTTACAATACTATATCGTCAAGTAATAAGTTCGCCGTCGTTTAACTTTATTTCATTGAAAAAGCTAATAATTCCTTTTGGGTTTTCGGCAATCTTATTTTTAATAACCTTTTGTGCGTTTGGGAAAACATCATTTAGTTGGCCAAACAAAATTTTACCTGCTCTAAAATAATTACCATAAGCTCTAATGATATGCAATTCATCATCCAACAACAAAAGACCTTCTTTGTAGTTTTCAAAAACTTCATCAAAAAGTGTAAGCGATAATTTATTTTGAACCGACCTAGGCAAGTATCGTATATTAAAAGTATTCTATTTATTCAATTTTCAAAAAAATATTTGCCTTAAATAGCTAAAAATTAGTTATTTCTATCTGCAATTTATGCGTAAATTTGCAGCCTATTTTTATTTTATGGAAAACAAGCGTGTTAGAGTAAGATTTGCCCCTAGTCCAACTGGTGGATTACACATGGGTGGTGTGCGTGTAGCATTATTTAATTATTTATTTGCAAAAAAACACGGAGGAGATTTTATCCTTCGTATTGAAGATACTGACCAAACCCGTTTTGTAGCAGGTGCTGAGGAATATATTATTAACTCACTTAAATGGTGTGGAATTGAGCCCAGCGAAGGTGTTGGTTTTGGAGATGGTAAACATGCACCATATCGCCAAAGCGAAAGAAAAGAATTAGGTATTTATAAAAAATACGCAGACAAGTTAATTGAGGGCGGACACGCATACTATGCTTTTGATACAGCTGAAGAGTTAGATGAAATGCGCAAGCGTTTAGAAGCTGCTAAAGTTGCTGCCCCACAGTACAATTCAGTTTCGCGCCAAAACATGCGTAACTCGTTAACTTTGAGCGAAGACGAAGTAAAGAAATTATTGGATGCAGGTACACCGCATGTTATTCGTTTAAAAGTGCCACGTAACGAAGAAATTCGTTTTCATGATGTGATTAGAGGTTGGGTAGTTGTAAACTCAGCACAAGTTGATGATAAAGTTTTATTGAAGAGTGATGGAATGCCAACTTATCACTTAGCGCATATTGTAGATGATATTGAAATGGAAATATCACATGCAATGCGTGGAGAAGAGTGGTTGCCAAGCGCTCCAGCACATATCTTAATTTACCGCTATTTAGGTATGGAAGATAAAATGCCGCAATTAGCCCACATGCCATTGATTTTAAAACCTGATGGTAATGGTAAATTAAGTAAGCGTGACAAATCAGGCTTACCTATGTTTCCATTAAATTGGAGCGACCCAAGGGATAATACAGATTATGTTGGTTATAAAGAATCAGGATTTTTCCCTGATGCATTTATTAATATGTTAGTTTTATTAGGTTGGAATCCTGGAGACAACAAGGAAATCATGAGCAAGGATGAAATGATTGAATTGTTTTCGTTAGAGCGCATTAATAAAGCAGGTGCGAAATTTGATCCTGAAAAAACAAAGTGGTTTAACCAACAATACTTGCGCAAAAAATCGGACGAAGAATTGGCGAAATTATTTTTGCCAATGATAAAAGAAAAAGGATTTGATGTAAGTGAAGCTTTTGCAATTAAAGCAACTAAGCTTGTGAGAGAAAAAGCACATTTTGTAAATGAGTTTTGGGGCTTTGGTAGTTTCTTGTTTATTACACCAGATTCTTACGATCAAGATGTATTAACAAAACGTTTAAACGAACAAACCAGAAATTTTGTGGTTGAACTTACTGCAGTATTAACTGATCAAGCTGATTTTTCTCCAGCTGTAACCGAAGCAACTTTTAAAGCTACTGCTGAAAAGCTTGGTATTGGAGCGGGGCAAGTAATGCAACTGTTTCGTGTTGTTGTAACAGGTGTTGGTGGTGGACCTAACATGTTTGAAATTATGGAACTAATTGGCAAAGAAGAATCGATTAAGAGAATGAATTTGTTTTTGGAGAGGAATAAGTAAACACAAAAGCCTTTGTTGGTTGCAATACCAACAAAGGCTTAAAAGTTAAACATTAACAATACATTTAATAATTACACGAAAAGGATAGTGGATTTTACCCCACTATTCTTTAAACCCCGTCTTAAGCAACAGAAGCTAATTCCTGCTCTTTTAAAACAAACCCTTCTTTTTCGCCAACAACCCCAATCTCCTCACCCACTCTAGCAAAAAACAAATTCTCCTTTTGTATGTAATCTCTATTTGCAATTAATTGTTTCAAATTAATTCTTCCAATTACATAATTATAATTACCACTGCTATACTTTTCGTTGATGGATTCAAATTTTATTTTATTTAA
>CANJJP010000019.1 GCA_947474485.1 Bacteroidota bacterium
CAGTAATATAGTCGGCAAGTTTATTTTTTCTAACATATTGTTTAAATAAAACTCCAGCACTTCTATTCATCATCATGCGTAAGCCACAAACTTGTGCTATTGATAAATCTAACACATCATCAAAAAAGTAACACACTTCTTCAGGCTTAATATTTTGATCAGCACAAAAATGTGTTAGCGCTTCAATTTTATTTGAAATCTTAAAATAGCATGAATTAAAATGTTCACGCTTTGTAAAGAAAAACGATTGAGTATTTTTTTCACCCGAAATAATTGCCGTTAAAGGTGTTTGTTGTTTGTTAACATAATGAGAAAAACGTAAAAGGTTTGTTCCCATACTATCCGCCTCATTAAAATTACTACTTCCGCTTTCGTTTTTAACTGCATTATTAAACACGCCATCCCAATCAAATATGAAAGCTTTGATTTTGCTTAGTTTGTTTTCTATTTTTGTAAGTTCTGTTAAGAATTCTCCTCCAATTTCGGTATATAGTTTTTCGGTGTTTTTCAAGGCGATAGATTTTGTTTTCAAAAATAGCATTATTTTGCGACTAAAATGTAATACGTATTAGTGGGTATTTTGCCTTTTCAACCTATTAAAAAAATTGTAATTACATTAAAATTATTAATTTTGAATATGCTTAAAATTCGCCTTTGCTGTATCATATTCTTTAGTTTGTCTTTTTATTTGGGCTATTCATGGCCAGGTATACCGCAATTTACATTGCCCACAACGTGGTGTGTAAACAGCCCTGTTACTTTTAATAATACCTCTACCAATTCTCCCCAATCTTACACTTGGAGTTTTGGTGATGCAAGTGCTGCCGTTACTGTTACAAATGATAACGATCAAACACATACTTATACTGCACCGGGTAATTATCAAATCAAATTAATTATAACCTTTAGTAATGGATGCATAGATTCTGTAATGAATTCAATAACTATTGTTGCCAATACACTTGCCCCGCCATCATTTAATTTTTCTCCAAACAATGGTTGTGCTAATGTTCCCGTTAATTTTACAAATACAACACCTAGTCCAGGCTCATTAACTTTTAATTGGAATTTTGGTGACCCAGCTTCTGGTGGTGATAATACAGAGAATACACAAAACTCAATTCACGAGTTTACCGCAACAGGTTCAGGTGGAAGTACGCCTTATAATGTTGTGCTCACAGCAACTAATAATATTGGATGTAGTAATACTTCAATGCAAACAATTACAGTTGGGAATAAACCTAATGCAACTTTAATTGATTCAAATTTTTTTTCGTCATTTAGTAATTGTGGTAATCCTAATTTAACTCCTGCAAGTCCAATGTATCACATCGCAGTGCAAAATGGTTCCACAACACAAGCTGCTAATGCAACTTACAATATTGATTGGGGTGATGGTTCTCCTGATTTTACAGGGGCAACTTTTGTTCAGGAGTCGCATGATTTTTTAGGCTTAGGAATTTTTACAATTACTTTAACCATTAATGGTACTAATGGTTGTGTTGCAACTGAATCATATCAAGTGTTTAATTTAACTAATCCTTCTGTTGGATTAGGAAGTCCTGGAAGTACTGTTGGTTGTGCGCCGTTTACATTAACTTTCCCTGTAACATTAGATAGCGCAAACTTAAATTACACCACTTATCGTTTCAATTTTGATGATGGTACTCCAGAAGTTTTATGGACTCCTCCTGCAGTTTTTACTTCTATTTCTCATACTTTTGAAGCGCCTTCATGCGGTCGCCTAGGTAATCAATACACGGTAAAAGTTACTGCAAAAAATGCCTGCGACTCAACACAGGCAACTGTAAATAATATTAAAATATCTTCTAAACCGACCGCAAAATTTACGGCTTCTCCCACCCCAGGTTGTGTTAATGTGCCCGTAACATTTGCTAATTTAACTACTCCAGGTTGTAATGCAATTAATGGAAGTACCGTTACTACTTTTGTTTGGAATTATGGCGATGGCACAGGAAACACAGTTGCTAACACTTCTTTTCTTTCAACATCTCATACTTATACTACAACAGGAACTTACACTGTAAGTTTAACCGCAACATCATCCTGCGGACCTAGTACGTTTACTTTGGCTGTTAATATTCTTGGGCCACCAATTGCGAAATTTACAATTACACCACCTGCTTGTGCACCAGTTACAATTAATACGACCAACCTATCAACAGGCGATTCGCTAAGTTATAATTGGAATGCAATTCCAGCGGGTTGGTCGTTTACAGGTGGAACAGATGCTAATGATTTGAATCCACGTTTTTTGTTTTCAGCAGGAGGAACGTATACTATTACTTTAACAACTACTAATCCCTGCGGCGTTAGTATTGATGATACTATTATTACAATTAAATCTGTCCCTATAGTTACATTAAATTCTATTCCAGGAGGTTGTCAACCTTATGTTGTAACACCTAGTGCAACTTACAATGCAGGTGGTGGAACAATTTCCGCTTATGCTTGGACATTTACTGGAGGTGCACCTACATCAAGTACATCTGATATTGCACCAAGTATTATTTATACTGCCGCTTCAGATTATACAGTAACAATTCGTGCAACAAACGAATGTGGTTTTTCAACTGCAACACAAAGTTTTTCGGTTAGCCCGCAACCTTCAGCTAATGCAGGTTCTAATACATCTGTTTGTGGAGGAAGTCCTGCGCAAATTGGTAGTGCTTCAGTTGTGGGACTAAGTTATTCTTGGTCATCCATTCCAGCAGGTTTTTCTTCCACTGTTTCTGACCCAACTATTAACCCAACTGTAACAACTAATTTTGTAGTAAATGTTTCAAACGGCTTGTGTTCTACAAACGATACTGTTGAAGTTGCAGTTAATCCAGCGCCTACTGTTGTTGTTAGTCCAAATCAAACAGCGTGTATTGATGCAAGTGATATTACATTAAGCGGAACGCCAATTGGTGGAACGTGGAGTGGAACGGGTGTTACAGCGGGAGGCGTTTTTTCTCCAAGCACTTCAGGTGATGGCGCGTATTCATTAACATATAGTTATACCGATGCAGGAACAACATGTTCAAGTTCGGGAACTGTTAATGTTACTGTAATTGCGTTGCCAATTGTTTCAGCAGGTGCAGATATTTCTGAATGTAATCAGCCAGGTACAACCACATACATTGGTTCGCCAGCAGGTGGAACATGGACTGGGCCAGGAATTACAGCAGCAGGTGTTTATACTCCATCAACTGCAGGTAATGGAACACATGAATTAATTTATTCTTTTACAGATGGAAATTCCTGTTCTAATAAAGACACCATGCTAGTTACAGTTCAAGATCCAAGCGCAGTTAACGCGGGAGACAATGATACCTTATGTTTAAATGCAGGTGCGTTAACACTAACAGGATTTACACCAGCAGGCGGAACATGGACCGGAACAGGTGTTGATGCAGCAGGTTTGTTTACACCTTCAATAGCAACAGTTGGAACTTATACATTAACCTACACTTTTGGTGTTGGAACTTGTTTAACTACTGCTACAAAAGTTGTAGTTGTAAAACCATTACCAATTGTTGTTGCTGGTTTAGATCAAACAACATGTATAAGTTCATCTGCATTTTCATTAACAGGATTTAGTCCAGCAGGTGGAACTTGGAGCGGAACAGGTGTTGATGTAGCTGGAACCTTTACTCCGCTCACGGCTGGCGTTGGTGTTCATACACTAACATATACTTACGCCGACCCAATCACTAATTGCTCTGATTCAAGAACAAAAACAGTTGTGGTTGGTGCATTGCCTGCAGTTAATTTTAGTTTACCTGCAACAAGTTGTATCAATAACCCAATAGTATTTACAAATAGCACAACAGGTGCGTCAATTTTTGCTTGGAGCTTCGGAGATGGTGGAACAGATGTGTTGGAAAATCCTTCCCATATTTATACTGCAACAGGAACTTACATAGTTGAATTAATTGCAACAAGTATAATTGGTTGTAAAGATTCTATCGAGCAAACAATACAATTAACTGCCCCACCTATTGCTAATTTTTCTACAACACCTGATTCGGGTTGTGCACCTTTGAGCGTTAGTTTTGTAAATGGTTCAAGCGGAGATTTTATTTCTTTTAATTGGGATTTAGGAAATGGAACAACTGTAACAGATACAACACCAGTTACACAAGTTTATCAGCAAGTTTTGTATGATACTACGTATTATATTTCACTTACAGTTACTAATCAATGCGCAAGTGTTGGATATTTTGATTCGGTTGTTGTAAATCCAATTCCTGTTGTTGATTTTGGTACAAATTTAAATGAAGGTTGTTCTCCTTTCACACCATTGTTTAATAATATTTCAACAGGTAATTCAGATGTGTATACTTGGAATTTTGGTGACGGCGGTCCAACAAGTAATTTAGTAAATCCAAACAACCATACATTTTTTACTGGCGATTCGGATACAATTTTTATTGTAACATTAATTGGAGTTAATGAATGTGGAAGTGATACCATGTCGCATCCAATTGTTGTGCATCCAAATACAGTAACAGCATTTTTTAATACAAGTACCACTTCGGGTTGTGCGCCGCATACAGTAAGTTTTACCAATTACTCAACTGGTGGAACATTTATAACTTGGAATTTTGGAGATGGAAATACATCAACACAAACAAGTCCAACACATACTTATTTAGCTGCTGGTACTTATACTTGTTATCAATACGTAAACAATAGTTGTAGTTACGATACAACAAGTATGTTGATTACAGTTAATCCACCGCCTAGTTTATCATTTACCCCTTCGCCAATAATTAAATGTGCTAATCAACCAATCACATTTAATAATATATCGGTTGATGCAGTAAATTTCGATTGGTATTTTGGAGATGGCGATTCTTCTAATTTAGTTAGTCCATCGCATAGCTTTGATACATCTGGTGTTTATACTGTTATGTTAATTGGTACATCCACAACATTTGGCTGTAGAGATACAACCACTCTTGACGTAAATATTAATTCATTACCTATTCCGCAATTTGTTACTAATGTATCTTTTGGTTGTATGCCTCTGCCAATCAGCTTTACTAATAACTCATCAAATTCTAACTTTTATACTTGGAATTTTGGCGATGGCAATACTTCTGTACAAACAAATCCTTCACACGCGTATCCAAATCAAGGAATTTATACCATTACTTTAGTTGCCGAAAATTTAAATGGCTGCAAGGATTCTATAACGCGGCAAGTAAACGTGTATCCTAAGCCTGTTGCTTCGTTTGCTATGTCGTCGCAGTATTCATGTAATTTCCCTGTTGATGTAAACATGATTAATAATTCAACTAGTGCTGATGCTTATCAATGGGATTTAGGAAATGGAACAACAACAGCAATAAATAATCCACAAGCAAATTATACGGCAAACGGACCTTACACGGTTTCTTTAATTGCGTCAAACTCTTTTGGTTGTTTAGATTCTACAACGCAAGTTTACAATGTATATTCAACTCCAGTAGTTAACTTTATTCCAAGTGCAGTTATAGGTTGCGAAGCCTTTGGTGTTACTTTTAGTAATGAAACGCAAGGTGGAAATACTTATAGCTGGACATTTACCGATGGCGGAACATCAACAGATAGCTCGCCAAGTCATGTGTTTCAAGATAGCGGTGTGTATGGTGTTACTTTAATTGCAACTAGTTTTGAAACATGCGTGGATACTTTAATCATGAATAATTTAATTACTGTTAATCCTTCTCCTACTTCAGACTTTGGTTATAACCAATTGTATAGTGAAGGTATTCCAAATGGTGGTATTCAGTTTTTAAATATGTCGGAAGGCGCAATTTCATATATCTGGAATTTTGGCGACGGGGCAGGAACCAATACAGAAACACATCCCGAACATCAGTTTCTAAGTGTTGATATCTATAATGTAACATTGATTTCAGAAAACCAATTTCAGTGTAGAGATACTATTGTAAAACCTGTTAAGGTTGATTATTTCCAGGGATTGTTTGTTCCGAATGCATTTGTTCCAAATAGTGCTTATGAAGATTTGCGTTATTTTATTCCGAAAGGAAAAACATTAAAAGAATATAAATTGCAAGTATTTAATACCTGGGGAACATTAATTTTTGAATCAGACAAGCTAGACGGAACAGGTGCGCCCGTTGAAGGCTGGGATGGAACCTATTTGGGCGAACCTTGCGCGCAAGATGTGTATGTTTGGAAAGTAGAAGCAATATTTAGAAATGATGAAGTGTGGTTAGGTAAAGAGTATTTGGAAAGAGAAATTAAAAATACAGGAACGGTTACGTTGTTGCGTTAACGCTTCGTCAAGCTCAGCGTGACTTTACATTTGTCACGCTGAGCTTGACGAAGCGCGAGACCAAAAAAACAAAAATGAAAACAAAAAATAAAATAGTAATTATGATTCTGTTCTTGTTTGCATTGAACGAAATGCAAGCGCAAGATCCTGCGTCATCGCAATTCTTTTTTAATCCATTGTATTTAAATCCTGCATTTGCTGGTACAACAAAGGGCGCGCGTTTTGGTGGAATCTATCGTAACCAATGGCCAAATGTGCCAAGTAAGTTTGTTACCTATAATGCTTGGGGTGATATTTACAATCCGTTGTTTCATGGCGGACTTGGTTTAATTGCAATGCAAGATGTATCAGGAGAAGGAATGTTTAAGACAACTACGATTGGCTTTGTGCAATCATACGAACGAGCAATTCCAAAAGTAGTTAGGCTACGTGCAGGATACAACATTACAGCGATTAATAAAAAAATAGATTTTAGTAGATTGGTTTTCCCTGATCAATTGGATCCAGTGATGGGACAAATTTATGCAAGTAAGGCAAACCCGGGAGTTGCAGCAGGTAAAACGTTTATTGATTTCACCGCAGGGTTTATTGCAGACGCCCCCAACTTTACAATTGGTGGAAGTCAGGTTACTAATACTGTTGGTTATGTAATGAATCATTTAACCGAGCCACAACAATCTGTAATTGTTGGGAATGGAACTTTACCTCGTAAACACACTGTGCATTACACTATGATTGTTTCAGTAAAAGGTGAAGGTCCAAAAGAAAAGATTACTTACATTTCTCCAAACATTATTTGGGAAAAGCAGGGTAACTTCACAAGTTCTGTAGTAGGTTTTTATGTAACAAAGGCTCCTTTAATTGGCGGTTTGTTTTACAGAAAAAGGGAGTTCGCTAATTTTAGGGATAGCGACGCCTTTATTGTTTATTTAGGTGTGAAATATGATTTTAGTAAAACATCAGATGTTCGTATTGGTTATAGTTATGATGTTACAATAAATAAACTTTCGTCAAATGCTTTGGGTGCTCACGAGCTATCGATTGTGTTTGATTTTAAAGGAGCAAGTATGTTTTCTAAAAACATGAAACTAAAACGTAAACATAAAAAGGCAATGGATTGTGAAGATTTTGGAAGTAAGAGTTTAATTTTCTAAATGAATAATTTCCGCTAAATTCGTTCGTAATTAGTTATGGAAAAATCCCTAGATAATTTTTATTTGCTACAACCCGAGCCAAATACATTTTTTTTATTGGCTTTGCGCGATATTATTCTTTCTAAAGATAAATACATTACAACGAGTTTAAAATATGGAATGCCTTTTTTCTCTTATAAAGGAAAGACGTTGTGTTACTTTTGGTTTCATAAAAAGTACAAGAAGCCATATATTGGAATTGTTGGTGGTATTCATTTAAATCACCCTGATTTACTTATTTAGAAACGCTCCTATATTAAAATATTATTTGTTGATCCCGAAAAGATTTACCAATTAAAACGATTAAATCAATATCGAAAGATGCCATAAAATTGCATAAGGTTAAATAAAAATTGACTCCTCAACTACAAATCGTATATTTAAAGTCTCATTATAATTTTAGCAAATGACCAACAACGACATACTTCGCAGACTCAGATACACCTTTAATTTAAACGATGATTCAATGACTAAGATTTGTACATCTGAAGGTATGGAAATTAAGCGCGAAGAAGTTACGGCTTGGTTAAAGAAGGATGAGGATGAGGCGCACCGACCAATTAGTGATGTTGATTTATCTATTTTTTTAGATGGATTTATTGCTTTAAAGCGGGGCAAACAAGAAGGTGCAAATTCCGCAGATCATGGCCCGCTCACCAATAATGCAGTGTTTCGAAAATTAAAAATCGCATTAAATCTTAAAGACGACGATATAATTAAAATGTTGGAATTAGGTGGAATGAAAGTGAGTAAGCATGAAATCTCTGCTTTTTTTCGTAAACCAGGCCAAAAACAATACCGTCATTGCAAAGATCAAATGCTAAGAAACTTCATTCGTGGTATGCAGTTAACGTATAAGCCAGGGGATAAAAAGGATGAGGAATGATTTTCTGTCACTTTTACTTAACTAAAAAGGCATCAGCGTAATCAAGGTAATATCATCAATTTGTTCACTGTTTTTTATCCAATCTTTTAGTTGAGTATCAAAGAAAACTTGTTTATTGTAAAGAGTCAAGCCCCCATTTTTGTAAGCCTTTGGTGTTTAGTTTTTGTTTTTCTCGCCACCAAATTTGTTTACCATACCATCCGAGTATAAACATACCATATCACCTTCTTCTAAGGTAAAGTCGTACTCGTTAAACTGTATATTTAAATTATCCTTAATATCAATAGATGTTTTGTTTCCTTTAATACGAATTATTTAATCGTTTTGTAGAATAAAGATTGATTGCATTGCCCCGCTAAATGAAAGGTTGCGCGTTGGTAAGTTTATGTTTACAATACTAATGTCAATACCATCTTTTAAGTTTACATTAGCTCGTTTCAATGCATGTGTAAAGCTTACGCATAAATATTTTAAAATTAAAGATGGTTCAGCAATTCGTTTTTCGTTTACAGCTCGGTTTAATAAACTTTGTGCCTACATACTAAGCATAGCATCTGGAACACCATGTCCGGTGCAATCTTCAACAGCAAACAATGAATTATCGCCCGATTTTTCCATCCAATAAAAATCACCGCTAACAATATCGCATCCCATCAATACCCTCTGATAAATAAAGTGTACGCCAACTCTGAATTGTTTTAGGGTCAACGCCAATAGTTTTAGCAAGTTGTCTTCCTGTCTAGCCCAAGAGAAGTTCCAAACCACATAAAGCTTTTTTGTCTTGAAAAATACAGTTGACTTGGCTTTATGATATCCCTTCGTTTGAACCTGATCGGTCGAATTGGTAGCTGCGGTTTTGTGAAATACCAGATAATATAGAAATCACTTAAAGTAGTGATAATATAAATCTGTTCTTTTGTAACGCCATAAAAAATCCTTAAACTCTAAATGAGAGTGCTATCTTTAAAAAGTTAACTGAATAATTGAGATTAATAGGACATTTTGCATGAAATAGATAAAGTGCAAATTCAGTTGTACTAAATCAGCTTAGTTTCTGATAAATTTCTAATCTATTTTCCCACCATTGTGGTACTTTTCTTTACGACTTTGTTTTCCTGCTTCATCGTAATAAATCCAAACACCTTCTTTTACATAATCGAAAGCATCGGCACTAAATTTCATGTCGCCTTCTTCTTTTAATTTTCCGTTTTCAAAATATTCTTTATGAATGTATGTTTTTTTCTTTTTATCAATTATTTCAAAAACGATGCTTGGATTACCATCATCTTTGTAAGAATTTCGTTTAAATAAATAGTCGTTGCTTTTTTCGTGTTCTTCAATATAAGAAATTACTCCATTAGTATAATAATCGATTTGTTTTTGAGCATTTCCATCATAAAAAATAATTTCAGATTTTACTTTTCCATCTTGATAATATTCAATAGTTTCACAGCGTTTCATATCGATAATCCTGAAAGAGCGCTCTAAATTGCCGTTTGGATAGAAGTTCTTAAATACTTTTAACTGTCCATCCTCATAAAAACCTTTATGTAAAATAGTTCCGGTTGTGTAATAATCTTCCATCCATCCCTGAGTGTTATAACCTTTTTTATTGTAACGAACAGAATCGCCACCTAACGCAAAAATTAATTTTTCATACATCTGTATTCCGTATTCTGAATCAACAACTTTTGTGGGGTCGTATTTTTGAGCAGCAGGAATTTGATCGGCAAAAGAAGTTTGAGCCTTAATAAAATTAAGGCTCAAAATAAAAAACAATGAAAATATATTGGTTAAACTTCTCACTAATTTTATATATAAATATACAAAATTAATGAACGCCAATTTCGGCTAAATAACGCTCTGCATCTAAAGCCCCCATGCAACCGCTGCCCGCAGCTGTAACCGCTTGGCGATACACTTTATCTTGAGCGTCTCCAACAGCAAAAACACCTTTAATATTGGTTTTACTTGTGCCAGGAATTGTTTCGATATATCCCTGCTCATCCATGGTAATCCAATCTTTAAAAATTAGCGTGTTTGGAGTGTGACCAATTGCAACAAAGAAACCAGTTATATCTAGTTTACGTTCTTCGCCCGTTTTTAAGTTGGTGATTAAGGCGCCATCAACTGCTTTTTCCCCTAGTATTTCTTTTGTTTCAGAGTCCCAAAGGATTTCAATATTTGGTGTGTTTTTTACACGATCTTGCATTGCTTTGCTTGCACGCATTTCACTTCTTCTAACTATCATATACACCTTTTTGCATATTTTTGAAAGGTAAGTTGCTTCTTCAGCAGCTGTATCTCCAGCGCCTACAATGGCAACATCTTGTTGTTTAAAAAAGAAACCATCGCAAACTGCACAAGCAGAAACACCAAATCCGTTTAATCGCTCCTCACTAGGTAATCCTAACCATTTAGCAGATGCACCTGTTGCAATAACAACTGTATTTGCATGTATTTCGGTAGTTTCATCAACCCATACTTTGTGCACTGGACCTGTAAAATCAACTTTTGACGCGTAGCCAAAACGTATATCTGTTCCAAAACGCTCAGCCTGCGCTTTAAAATCTTCCATCATTTCAGGACCTTGAATCCCTTTTGGATAACCTGGGTAATTTTCAACTTCTGTTGTAATTGTTAATTGTCCACCAGGCTGCATGCCTGTATACATAAGTGGTTTTAATCCAGCGCGTGCTGCATATATTGCTGCTGTATAACCTGCAGGTCCTGATCCAATAATCAAACATTCAACTTTTTCTATAGTACTCATAATTTTCAAATTAATAGAAAGCAAAAGTACGTGCTTTCATTGATAGAAACTTGAAAAGATATTAAGACCTTGTTTAAAAAAAGCGGTTATTTTTTAAGGTTCGTTAAACCAGTAATGTAAATTTTGTTAAATGCATTAAATCTGAGTTATTTAAAAGTTAGGAAACTATTTGAATCAAAAAAGTTTC
>CANJJP010000020.1 GCA_947474485.1 Bacteroidota bacterium
ATACAATTTGAAAGCAAATCACAACAGGAATACCTACTCTCGTAACCCTCCCAAAAAATAGGACAGTTTTAAAGTAGATTTTTTTTAACTTTAAACTGAAAAACCGATGAAAAAACAAAAATTTAGTGAGACGCAAATATTAAAAGCGTTAAAGGAATATGAAGTAGGTAAAAATGCGATGGATATTTGTAGAGAATTAGGCATTCATAATGCAACTTTTTATGCATGGAATAAAAAGTATAGCGGCATGGAAGGGAATGACATTAAAAGGCTTAAAGAACTCAAAGAAGAGAATCGAAGGCTAAAGAAAATGTATGCTGAACTTGCGATGGACCATTCGGTTTTGAAAGATGTTATTTCAAAAAAGTTTTAAAGCCTTGTGAGCAACTCAAATCTGGGAACAGTACAAAGGAAGAGGTGATTGTGAAAATCGGATTAAAGAACTCAAATATGATTTTGCTTTAGAGGGTTTTAATATGAAGGACTTTTTTGCTACAGAAGCTGCTTTACGTATGGTTAATTTAGCTTACAACATCATCAGTTTGTTTAGGCAGGTTAGCTCCGAAAGCCACAACACAAACGATTACAAACATTAAGCTTCAACTGCATAGCAGTTGAAGCTTGGATGACCAAAAAAGGGGAATAGTAAAATACTAAAAATAGCGATTCCGATAAAAAAACGAAAATGGATGAACGGAATTTTTGCAAAGGTAGATGAGTATTCATTCCCACTATCTCTTCAAAATTAAATTCTAATGTTTATTTACGGTTTATTCATTGATTTATTGCTAAAACTTTGCTCTAACTTTTCTTGGTTTAATTTTCTCTGCCATTTGAACAGCATTGTATAGATTAACCATTCCACCCGTATTACTTAATTCAGAAAATTTTACTTTATCGTTTTCATCCTTTGCACCTGGGCGCATTACTTGTAATTTTTTATAATCTTTGCTTACTGATTTTTGTATGATTTTTTTAATGTCCTTTGCACTTAGGTAAGGATAGTAAGAACGCAATACTGCAGCAACGCCAGCAGTAACTGGGCAAGCCATACTTGTACCACTTTCGTTAATATAACCACCACCACTTTTAGTAGAATAAATATCTACACCAGGTGCAAATACATCAACTGTTTTTTTACCGTAGTTCGAAAACACTGCTGGCACAGCTGAACTATCTCTCCAACTTAAGGCACCTACATCAACAAAGTTTTTTGCATCTTTTCCTGATTCATATTTTTTGCAAGGGAAGTGTTGTATTTGGTCAATGTTTAATGCTTCATTACCTGCAGCATGCACTATAAGTACATCTTTACTTTCTGCATATTTAACTGCATCGTCAACAATTTTTTTGTTGTAAGAGTATTTTTTTCCGAAACTCATATTAATAATACTTGCCCCGTTGTCAACAGCATAATAGATGGCATTTGCAATGTCCTTATCGCGCTCATCACCATTTGGCACAGCGCGTATTGCCATAATTTTTACATTATCTGCAACACCTTTTGTACCTGTATTATTTATACGATTCGCTGCAATAATACCTGCAACATGTGTTCCATGTAAACTGCTTGGTCCATTACAATCAGCATTGCCATAATATTTCTCAGTTTGATTTTTATAATCATCACCAACAATTGTACGTGGATCAAATTCTAAATTCAAATTAAATTTTAGTTGGTCATCAAATTGCTTAACGCCTTCATCCATTTTTTCTAACAACTCATCCAAATCATTTGCTTGCATCAACATTCCTTTTATTGCTGGAATGAATTGTTTTTGCTTTGCATCTTCCGGTTTAAATCTAGCAACATCTTCTGCAGTTACTTTTTCAATTTTTAACTGGTCCTTAATTTTTAAATTCATATTCTCAACCAATTGTTGTACAAAAGCAATTTGCACACTATTTTGCTGTGCTTCTGCATATTCAGCCTCATAATCTAATTTTATTTGCTGATATGTTTTGAATTCTTTTTTATCTTTTGACGCAATATCCTTTTCTGTCTTTCCATCATACTTAGGTTTTAGTTCGCGGTATAAACGAGTAAGTTCTAGGCTTTCGTTGTCAACATTTTTGCCATCTTTTCCACCTAAAAAATTCCAACCATGTATATCATCGATGTAACCATTTTTATCATCATCAATCCCATTTGCAGGAATTTCTTTTTCGTTAGTCCACATCACATCCTTTAAATCTTCGTGATTAAAATCAACTCCGCTATCAATAACACCAACAATAATGGTTGTGGATTTTTTACCTTTCAGTAATTCCTCATAAGTACGTTCGGTGGAAACACCATTTACTTTCGAAGTTTTGTAATCAAGGTTATACCAATTTTCAGGTGCTTTTGTTTGAGCAAATAATGAGGTAAATGCTAAGAACAGGGAGGCAATTATGCTTATTTTCTTCATGATTGAAATTTATTTAATACAATAATACGAACTTATAAATGTTTACGTTTCTTAATAAATGTAAACTTCTATAAGTGGTAAAATACTTAGCCTAACGGGAATTTTTAATTATTAATAGCTAAAAAAATTTGGTGTTTGGCAAGAATGCGTCAAGTTCGAGGCGAGTGAGATTTTAAAACCGCAGCAGAGAATGGTCTGTGATGATTTTAAAATTGAAACTCAAAAAAGAAATTGGCGTTTTCTTACCAAACACTAGTTACTGATTGCCTCAATGATATCATGTTTAGTAATAATATGAACGCTTCCGCCCAAATCTTTCACTAAAACCGCACTGTTTTCACGAGTAATTTGTTTTGATACATCTTCTAAACTTGCATTACCATCAACTACAGGGAAAGGTTTTTGCATTAATGTAGAAACAACGCCTTGCTTTAAAGCGTCATTTAAAATTAATTGAGAGAAAACATAATTATCACTTAACGAACCAACAATTTCATGCCCATTCATTACAGGAATTTGAGAAATATTATATTTCGTCATTAATGCAACTGCATCGCTAATTGGTGTTTCAGGAGCAACAGTAATCAACTTTTTATCTTTGTGATTTTTAATTAAATCAATTGCTTTTGGTTTTTTCACTTCCAAGAAACCTCTGTCGCGCATCCAATCATCATTAAACATTTTACCTAGATAACGTGTTCCATGATCATGAAAAATCACAACAACAACGTCGCCTTCTTTAAACATGTGTTTCATTTGCATGATTCCTGCCATTGCCGAACCTGCAGAGTTTCCAACGAATATACCTTCTTCGCGCGGAATACGACGTGTCATAACAGCTGCGTCTTTATCCGTTACTTTCTCAAAATGATCAATTAAATCGATATCCACATTTTGTGGTAAAAAATCTTCTCCAATACCTTCTGTTATGTATGGATAAATTTCATTTTTATCAATGATTCCAGTTTCTTTTAATTTTTTGAAAATAGAACCGTAGGTATCAATTCCTAAAATTTTAATATTAGGATTTTTTTCTTTTAAGTATTTTCCTGTTCCGCTTATTGTTCCACCAGTACCTACTCCAACAACTAAGTGAGTAATTTTACCACCAGTTTGTTCCCAAATTTCTGGGCCCGTTTGTTCGTAGTGAGCAACTGCGTTACTTGGGTTATCATATTGATTCGGTTTCCAAGAATTTGGTATTTCATTAACCAAACGTGATGAAACTGAGTAATATGAACGTGGATCTTCTGGTTCTACATCTGTAGGACAAACAACAACCTCAGCACCAAAAGCGCGAAGTGCATCTACTTTTTCTTTACTTTGTTTATCAGTAGTTGTAAAAATACATTTATAACCTTTGATAACAGCTGCAATTGCCAAGCCCATACCAGTGTTACCAGAAGTACCTTCGATGATTGTTCCACCTGGTTTTAATCTTCCGTCTTTTTCTGCATCCTCAATCATTTTAAGAGCCATACGGTCCTTAATAGAGTTGCCAGGGTTAGTAGTTTCCACCTTAGCTAATACCAATGCAGGTATATCTTTAGTGATTACATTAATTTTTACCAATGGCGTATTTCCAATGGTTTCCAATACATTTTTACTGTACTTCATTATGCTGATTTCGTTAATTAATTAAGAGTGGTAAATGTAAGTATTATAGTTTTAATGACTAAATTTTTACTATAAACAACTCTTCACTATTTATTAACCAAAAGACTCATTGGAGATTATTTTTTTCACAAACTTATTCTTCTTACACCACCCACGTATCAAATCATTGGTATCAGGGTAATGATGTTTTAGTTTTACTAAATCCTTTATCTCTTCGGCACTATTGGCTTGCGAGTATTGGTCGAGATAACCAAAGCCAGCATACTTTCTATCTTCAATTAAAATTACCGAACGTTCTTCGTGCGTGCGTCCTTTGTCGAGAATAACAAAGTTTGCATCTTCAAATAAATACTCGCTTAAAATTCTTCGTGCGCGTTCGTTGTATTCTTCAATTTCTTCCTCGCCACAACAAATACCATTGCATTTTTTTATTTGATGATTAAAACAAATACTTCCCTCGCTTGTTAAGGCGCAGTATTGTAAACATAAGGTTTGCATATCTATCCAACTTTCTAATCGCTCCCGAGCAGTTGAATAAGTAGTAAAAGAGAGCAAGGCGTTTTCCGATTCGTCATAGGAAACAATTTTAAAACTGATGATTCCTTCTTTATTTGTGTACCAATCTATACTATGCGTAAACACATCTACTTTGCGCATACGGTTATAAATGGGCTTATGTTTTTTAATTTCATCTGCCTCCAAAAGCAAGGCTATCAGCTCACTTCCCGTTTCCACAAAATCAACATTCATTAAATCGTTTAGCATTTTCTTTCCCTTTTTTTCATCGGTATTAAAATGACTCAATGCACGATTGTACATGTTTATACTTTTGCCAATGTAAATTATTTCTTTTTCTTTGTTTAAGAAATAATATACTCCGCAGCTTTCTGGTAATTTATCGAGAATGTATTTTTTAATATTGTCAACTCTGCGAGTCATAATATCTAACACCCCTTGATTTTTATATTGAGGATGATTTGCTTTTAGCTCCATCAACAAATCGAACAGCTTAGCGGTTGCAACCGCATCTCCCTCTGCCCTATGTCTTCCGTTAATCTCAATTCCAAGAGAGGCACAGAGATGGCCAAGGCTATAAGAAATTCTTCCTGGCATTAATTTCCTACTTAAGCGAACAGTGCAAAGTGTTTCTTTTTTATAGCGATATCCTAATGATGCAAACTCATCTTTTACAAAACCATAATCAAAACCAACATTATGGGCAACAAAAACACAACCTTCGGTAAGTTCAATTATCTTCTTCGCTACTTCATGAAACTTAGGCGCATCGCGCACCATGTCATTATCTATATGCGAAATGTTTGTGAAGTAAGGGGAGATATAACATTCAGGATTTATAAGCGTGGTATAAACATCCACCACACTAAGCCCATCGTGCCTAACAATGCAAATCTCAATGATTCTTCCTTTCTTAAAGTTAAAAGAACCACCACAAGTTTCTATGTCTATTATTGCGAACATTTACTTATTTCTGGTTGCTAGTTTCTGGTTGCATTTCGTTGGAAGTGAGAATTCATAGTTAAATGGAAAAAGGAACCAGAAACTAGTAACTAGAAACCTGCAATATATCAATGTTTCCTTATCCCCTCAATCTCCACCTTCATACTCTTAAGCATATGCATTACGCTATCCAAACTAATTTCCTCGTCTTTTTTATCAGAGGTGTGCAAGCAACAAACAAATTCCCAAATTTCTAAAACATCTTTTGCTTTTACTTTATATGGTTGGTAGTTTTTGTTATCCGAATGTAAATCTATTGTACTTAAATTATTGCCCCTGTACACACGTTTGTAAATAATACCTTCGTCTTTAGTAATTAAAATATAGGTGTTGCCATTTTTAATTTCGTCTAAGCTTTCCATGTACTTGCCCACAACAAAAGAACCTGTTTTTAGTGGCGGCATCGAATCACCTTGAATAGGAAAAGTACGATGTTTACCCGTAACTTTAAAAGGCAAATTCATCATTGGTAATTTCTCTATGTATTCTGGGTCGGCATAGCCATTTAAATAACCTGCAGAAGCACGAGCTGTAACAACTTCAATTAAGTCGTTATTTTCTTTGTCAATTAAAACTGGAAATAAAACTCTGTTTTTACCTACTTTCATCAAAGCATCCAAATCCGTTTTGCGCAAATCAGCTCTTAACAAAGCATCTATAGAAATATGAAAATAATCTGAGAGCCTTACCAAAATCTCAATTGGCGGTTCATTTCTTCCCTCTTCATAAGCGCCTAAACGCGGGCGAGTAATTACCAATGCCGTAGCTAAACTCTCTTGAGATAAGCCTTTCGACTCTCTTAAAACTTTTAAATTGGATGCTATTTTTTTCATAACTATAATTTATAGGCAAATATACTATATTTAGTAGTATATTTCAAGTTGTTTTATTTATTTTTAAAAAACTAGTAGGACTTCGTTTGTTTTTTGTTAACTATTTGATGGTATCATTTCACAAGGGTTTCCACTAGGTTTCCTATAGTTATGATATTACGATTTCTATACTTGCAAATGCAATAAGCGGGGCACATGAACTAACTATTTCCTACCAGTTCTGTAAATTAAAGAAACGTAAAAAAAGTATTGAGGTGGCTTGTCCTAAATTCTAAATTACTACAATTTGTAGCCAAACCGCATCTCTTTTTGTAGTATATTGCAGTCGTAAATGGACCGTAATATTGTACATATAGATTTAGATTCTTTTTTCGTTTCGGTAGAGCGATTAATTAATCCCAAACTTATGGGTAAACCAGTATTAGTAGGTGGTTCGGGCGACAGAGGTGTTGTTGCATCTTGCAGTTACGAGGCTCGTGAATTTGGAATACACTCGGCCATGCCAATGAAAATGGCAAAACAATTATGTCCCGAAGCAATTATTGTAAAAGGTGATAGCGGACAATATAGTTATTACTCCAATATGATAACTGATATTATACAAGAAGACGTTCCGCTTTACGAAAAAACTTCCATCGATGAATTTTACATTGATTTAAGTGGCATGGATAAATTTTATGGTTCTTATAAAATAGCAACTGAACTTCGACAAAAAATAACACGTGAAAGTGGTTTACCTATTTCCTTTGCAATGTCGGAAAACAAAACAGTGTCTAAAATTGGAACTGGCGAAGCAAAACCAAACGGACAAAAACATATTTTAAAAGGAACTGAAAAAGAATTTCTTGCCCCGCTTTCTATAAAAAAAATACCGATGGTGGGTGATAAAACCTATCAATTACTTCGTGATATGGGTGTAATGTGGATTCGTACATTACAAGATATGCCTATTGAATTAATGGAGCAAGTACTTGGGCAAAATGGTCCAGTGATTTGGAGAAAAGCCAACGGCATTGATAATTCGCCTGTTGAACCCTATTCAGAACGTAAGTCTATTTCCTCCGAACAAACATTTGAAAAAGACACCATTGATGTAAAAGCAATAAAGGAAATATTAATTAGTATGGCTGAAAAACTTGCTTTTCAATTACGTACCGAAGAAAAATTAACAGCATGTGTAACGGTAAAAATTCGTTACTCTGATTTTAATACGTACACCATGCAAGCTAAACTTCCTTACACATCGCTTGATCACACATTAATTGAGAAGGTGAAGGAATTATTTGATAAGCTTTATCAAAAACGTATGCTTATTCGTTTAATTGGAATTCGTTTTAGTCATTTAGTGCAAGGCAGTTACCAATTTAATATGTTTGAAGATACTACTGAGCAAATAAAATTGTATCAAGCAATGGATGCCATCCGAAATAAATTTGGAAAAAACGCTATTAGCAGAGCAGTTGGAATAGATGTAAAACACAATGATTTTAATCCATTTAACGGTAAACAACGATAATAAAAATTCACCACTAAGACACTGAGAACACAGAGATACACTAAGAAAAACATAGTGTCTCTTGATTAGCTAAATCCTTAGTGGTAAAGACTACATGCTTCTCAACTGTCACACATATTATAGTTTTTGCTACGGAACTATTTCGATAGATGAAATATTGGAAGAGTTGCCGAAATATGGTTATAAGGAATTTGTAATAAGTGATATTAATAATACATCTGCTTGCTTGGATATTATCCGTAAAGGCACAGAAAAGGGCCTACGACCAATTGCTGGTATTGATTTTAGAAATGGTGTGCAGCAACAATATGTGGCTATTGCAAAAAACAATGAAGGATTTAAGGAAATAAATGAATTCTTAACCAATCATTTACATGAAGAAAAAACAGTTGAATCCATTGCCCCATCTTTTAAAAATGCATTTGTAATATATCCCTACTCAGCTTACACGGGGCAAGAACTAAGAGATAACGAATACATTGGTATGTCTACAAAAGATATTATCAGCTACAAATTTCTTTCGAGCAAAATTTCGCATGATAAACTAGTGATACTTCAATCGCTTAGTTTTTTAAATAAAAGAAGTTTTAATGCACATCGTTTGCTCCGCGCAATTGATAAAAATGTTTTGCTAAGTATGTTGCCCAAAGAAGAACAGGCAACATTAACGGAAGTAATCATAAGCAAAGCAGAGTTACTCGAAGCCTTTGTAGAATATCCACAAATAATAAAAAACACTGAAGAGCTTTTAGCTAATTGCAACATCCATTTTGATTTCGGGAAATTTGCGAATAAGAACTTAGCATTTTATACCGACTCGCTTGCCAATGATATGAAGCTTTTGCGCAAAGAGTGTGAAAAAGGAATTGAACATAGATATGGCAATAATCCTGATAAACAAGTTTTAGAACGCATAGGAAAAGAATTGCAAATTATAGAGCAAATGAATTTTGCTTCTTACTTTTTAATCAATTGGGATATTATAAAATATGCGCAGCGTAAAAATTATTATTACGTTGGAAGAGGCAGTGGCTCTAATAGCATACTTGCTTATTTATTGCGCATAACTGATGTTGACCCAATTGAATTGGATTTATATTTTGAACGTTTCATAAATCCACATCGCGCTAATCCGCCAGATTTTGACTTAGATTTTTCGTGGACAGATCGAGATGATGTTACACGGTACATTTTTGAGCGATTTGGAAAAGATGGCAAAGCCGCATTGGTTGGTTCTTACAGCACTTTTCAAAAAGATGCAGTAATACGTGAATTGGGAAAAGTTTTTGGTTTGCCTCCTGGAGAAATCGACCGCTTGCAAGCGGCACATAAATACCCCGACATTGATGAATTAGGACAACAAATTTTACGTTATTGCGATTTGATAAAAGGATTTCCTAGTCATGCAAGTGTGCATGCAAGTGGAATATTAATTTCACAAGAACCAATTACAACGTATTGCGCAACTAACTTGCCTCAAAAAGGTTATCCTACAACCCAGTTTAGCATGCTGGAGGCAGAAGATATTGGATTGTATAAATTTGATATTTTAAGTCAGCGCGGCTTAGGAAAAATAAAAGATGCTACTGAATTGGTAAAAGAAAATCAAGGAGTAGAAATTGATATACATGAAATTGCGAAATTTAAACAAGACGAAAAAGTAAAATCAATATTAAAAAAAGGAAACACCATTGGCTGCTTTTATGTTGAATCGCCTGCAATGAGAATGTTACTCGCCAAACTGAAAGCTGATGATTATTTACGATTGGTTGCTGCAAGTTCGATTATTCGCCCAGGAGTTTCTAAAAGTGGAATGATGCGTGAGTATATTATTCGTTTTAGAAACAAAGAACTGCAAGAAAAAGCAAGAGTCCAATTACCCGAGTTTTATGATTTGTTACACGAAACATTCGGCGTAATGGTGTATCAAGAAGATGTAATTAAAGTGGCGCATTTTTTTGCTGGATTAAGCCTTGCTGAAGCCGATTATTTAAGACGGGGCATGTCGTGGAAATTTAAACAACGAAATGAATTTGCAAAAGTAAAAGAGAATTTTTTTAATAATTGCATCGCAAAAGGACACGATTATGCATTTGTTGAAACCATTTGGCTGCAAATAGAAAGCTTTGCTAATTATGCGTTTTCAAAAGGACACTCGGCAAGTTATGCAGTGGAGAGTTATCAAGCTCTATACTTAAAAGCGCATTATCCATTAGAGTATATGACTGCTACATTAAACAATGGTGGCGGCTTTTACCGACAAGAACTTTACATACACGAAGCGCGTATGCACGGGGCAATTATTAAAGCACCATGCATAAACATAAGCGATATAAATTGTGTAATAAAAGGAAAAACAATTTACTTAGGCCTACAAATGATTAATGAATTAGAAGACGAGGTTAAACTTAACATTTTAACAGAACGAAATAAAAATGGAAGTTTTAAAGACACAAAAGATTTTATAAAACGTGTTCCAATCTCATTTGAGCAAATGCGTTTATTGGTAAGAGTTGGAGGATTTAATTTTACAAAGAAAAATAAAAAAGAATTGCTTTGGGAAATACACACATTAATATCTCCAATAAAGCGAAAAGATACAAGCAACGAGCTATTTGAAGTAGTGCACAAAGAATGGAAACTCCCAAACCTAACAAGCAGCGCATTGGATGAGGCTTTTGATGAAATTGAATTGTTAGGCTTTTCATTATGCTCTCCATTCGAATTATTAAGAGAAAAGATTACAAACACATTA
>CANJJP010000021.1 GCA_947474485.1 Bacteroidota bacterium
AGATGCTGCAAAAAATTTAGGCAAACCAATACTAATTGCAAAAGCGAACAATTTATTGGGAGTTATAAATTTTAGATCAGGGAAATTAGAAAAAGCACTTGCTTTCCATACGAAAGCTTTAGAAATTAGAGAACAACTTAATGACAAAGAAGGAATTGCTTTTAGTCGCCAAAATATAGGCAATGTATTAAGCGACATGAACAAAAAACAAGAAGCAGAAACCTCTTATTTAAAGGCATTGCAATTGTTTAATGAACTAAACAACTTAAAACAAAAATCAATTACTTTAAATAATTTGGGGATTTTAAAATTTGAGGCTGATCAGTTGGATGCTGCAAAACAATATTTCACACAATCATTAGCAATTGGAGAAAAGCTAAGCGACCACGAATTACAAGCCTTTTGTTATAATAACATGGGCGCAATTTATGAAGCAGAAAAAAATTATTCGGAAGCATTAGCTTATTACGAAGACGCTTTTGAATTGAGAGAATTAATGGGTAATGAAATTGATATTGTAGATAGCTACAACAACATATCCTCTGTAGCTTTTGAATTAAACGATTTACAAAAGGCAAAAGGACTTTTATATAAAGCAAAATTAATAAGCGAACAAAATGATTACGCCGAAGGAAATTTATCTATCTACAATTTTTTGAAAGATATTTATGTACAAGAACAAAAGTTTGATTCTGCGCTCGTTTATCAATCTCTTTATTACAAGCAAAAAGAGGCTTTATTAACTGAAAGCGATGAAGAGGAAAATACTGTTACATCACAAAACAACATAGAAGATAAAATCAGCATTGACAAATTAAAATCTGAGAACTACACACTAAAATACTTGATTGGCGTTTTATGTGTGTTTTTAATAATGGCAGCTTTACTACTTTATAAAAGAAAATAATGAGTAAAAAAGATAAAATCAAAAAAGACATTGTGTATAGCACAAATCCAAATTTTAGTTACGAATCGGAAGAAAGTGATGATTTGGAAACCCTTGCTCCTGTTCAGCAAAATTTAAAAGTATATTTAGATAGATTAGGCGGCGGAAAAATGTTAAGCAGAGTAAACGGCTTTATAGGAAAAAATGAAGACTTAGAATCACTTGGAAAAATGCTAAAACAAAAATGCGGCGTTGGTGGAACAGTTAAAGAATGCGAAATTCTAATACAAGGCGAACACAGAGATAAAATTTTGGATATACTTATAAAAGCGGGTTATAAAGCAAAGAAAGCTGGCGGGTAAACAGATGCTGAAATATTGAGTTATTGAGCTATATAGCTTTAAAATCTCGCAATAAAATATTCAATTATTCTCTATTAATTTTCAGCGTAATTATTTTCTACCCAACACTGCAGTTTATTTAACTCATCTTGCGATAAATTTTTATTCTTTGGCATCGTTTGTTGTTCAAGCACTGCAACCTTAAATCTTCCGCTATTAATGTATGGAGCCATACCTGCATAACTAGTGAAATTACCATAAGGAGAGCCTGCAACGTGGCAAGATGAACCCGTGCAATTATTATCTATAATGGTTTTTATTCCTGAATTGTATGTTGGCTTGGAGCCATCGCAACTTGGAGTTAGTTTTTTTCCTTTCTTACAAGAAAAAACTAAGGAGCTTGCAATAATTCCAACAGCTAAAAAACTAATAATTGTTCTATTCATAATGCAATAAATTTACGCATAAGATTTTAGAAAACAAAAACGCCCGTTCTTAAGCAAGCTCAGAATGACGGGCGTTTTTAAATAAAAAAATTACTTTACTACTTCTTAACGTAAGTTAAACTTGAAGATAAATATTCACGATTCATACGAGCAATGTTTTCTAAAGAAATACCTTTAGGGCATTCTGCTTCGCAAGCACCAGTGTTGGTACAAGCACCAAATCCTTCTTCATCCATTTGTCCAACCATATTTAGTACACGGCCTTTTGCTTCAACTTTTCCTTGAGGTAATAATGCTAATTGAGAAACTTTTGCAGAAACGAACAACATTGCTGAACCGTTTTTACAAGCTGCAACGCAAGCACCGCAGCCAATACAAGCAGCTGCATTAAATGCATCATCTGCATCATCCTTAGGAATTAAAATATTATTTGCATCTTTTGCATTACCTGTATTTACAGAAACGAAACCACCAGAAGAAATAATACGATCAAATGCACTTCTGTCAACTGCTAAATCCTTAACAACTGGGAAAGCAGCACTTCTCCATGGCTCAACAACAATTGTTTCACCATCGTTAAATGAACGCATATGTAATTGACAAGTAGTTACACCTTGCTTAGGACCATGAGGTCTTCCGTTGATATACATACTGCACATACCACAAATACCTTCACGACAATCGTGATCAAATGCGATTGGCTCTTTGCCGTCTGTAATTAGTTTTTCATTTAACACATCAAACATTTCCAAAAACGACATATCTGTAGAAATACCTGATAATTGGTGCGTTTCAAGATTACCTGCTGCTTTAGCATTTTTTTGACGCCATACTTTTAAAGTAAGGTTTAATGTTTTTTCGCCTGATCCACTCATAATCGAAAATTTATTTATTAGTAATTAGATGAACTTGATCCTGTTGTTGTTTTTAATTTATTGTTTAATGACTTAATTAAGCCATTCAACATTTTCTTTACTTCGTCAACCAAACCGAGTACTTTTTCTTCTTCTTCAATACTTATGCGGTCAACATTTTTTAATACGATAATATAGGTTTCAGTTGTAAATAATGAAGCTCTTGCTGTTTTTAATAATTGCAAGTAGTTCTTAGTGTTTTTTCTTCCCCAGCCTTCGGCAATTTTAGCTGGGATAGTAACTGCTGCCCCATTTAAATGACCAGCAAAAGCAAGCTTTTCAGAGTCAGTTAAATTTTGTGTTAAATGATAAACGCTTTCAACTAATTGGATAGCACGTTGCCACACAATTAAATCACGATAAGAAGTAACGCGAGATTTCATCTCTATTTTTTCTTCTTCAAATATTGCATCGAATCCTGAATGATCTACGTTCATTTTTTTTGGTTTTAGGTTTTATTTTTAGTTTCTTCTTCTTGCCCCTGTGTCATGCTGAGCCTGTCGAAGCATAGGTTTAGTTTTTCTATTTGTATGAACGTGCTGCAATTTTAATATTCTCGTATTTCAATTCTTCTTTGTGCAATTCCCAATTTCCAACTTCTTTCATTTCCCAAGCAGAAACAAACGAATAATTTTCATCATCACGTAATGCTTCACCTTCTTCAGTTTGGAACTCTTCACGGAAATGTCCACCGCAGCTTTCGTTACGAGTTAATGCATCTACGCACATTAATTCTCCTAACTCAATAAAGTCGGCAACCCGCCCAGCTTTTTCTAACTCAGGGTTAAATTCATCCGCAGTCCCTGGAACGCGAACATCTTTCCAAAACTCTTCACGTATTTTTCTAATTTCAGAGATAGCCCATTTTAAACCTTCTTCGCTACGAGCCATTCCACATTTATCCCACATTATTTTTCCTAATGCTTTATGGAAAAAATCAACCGACTTAGTTCCTTTAATATTTAACATTTTTGTTAAACGCTCATTCACTTCTGCTTCGGCTTTCACAAATGCTTCGTGATCTGTTGAAATTGCCTTTGTTCTAATTTCTTCGCTAAGGTATTCGCCAATTGTGTATGGTAATACAAAATAACCATCAGCTAAACCTTGCATTAATGCAGAAGCTCCTAAACGGTTGGCGCCATGATCGGAGAAGTTAGCCTCACCTAATGCATACATTCCCTCAACGTTAGTCATCAAGTTATAATCAACCCATAATCCACCCATTGTGTAATGCACAGCAGGATAAATACGCATTGGCAATTCATAAGGATCTTCACCAGTAATTTGTTTGTACATATCAAACAAGTTTCCGTATTTCTCTTTTACAACATCACGCCCTAACTCTTTAATTTTTTCTTGAGATGGGTTATGTAGATTTTGCTTACTTGCTTCAATTGTTCCGTAGCGCATCATGTTAGCAGCAAAATCTAAGTAAACAGCTAATTTACTCGCACCTACTCCAAAACCCGCATCGCAACGCTCTTTTGCAGCACGAGATGCAACGTCACGTGGCACTAAGTTACCAAAAGCAGGGTATCTTCTTTCTAAGTAATAATCTCTTTCTTCTTCAGGAATCTCGTTTGGTTTACGAGTATCTCCAGCTTTTTTAGGAACCCAAATACGTCCATCATTACGCAACGACTCCGACATCAAGGTTAATTTTGATTGATGATCGCCACTAACTGGAATACAAGTAGGGTGAATTTGTGTAAAGCAAGGATTACCAAAGAAAGCACCCTTTTTGTGCGCTTTCCAAGCTGCAGTTACATTACTTCCCATTGCATTTGTAGAAAGGAAGAATACGTTACCGTAACCACCTGTTGCCAATACTACGGCGTGTCCAAAATGTCTTTCTAATTTGCCTGTAATTAAATCGCGAGCAATGATTCCACGAGCTTTACCATCGATTACAACAACATCTAACATTTCGTGACGAGCGCATAATTTAACTGCACCCATTCCAACTTGGCGTTGTAGTGCTGAGTAAGCACCCAATAATAACTGTTGACCTGTTTGCCCCGCTGCGTAGAACGTACGTTGTACCTGTGTTCCACCGAATGAACGGTTACTTAATAATCCACCGTATTCACGAGCAAAAGGAACACCTTGAGCAACACACTGATCGATAATTGAACTCGATACTTCAGCTAAACGATGAACGTTTGCCTCACGCGCGCGGTAATCACCACCTTTAATTGTATCATAAAACAAACGGTAAACACTGTCACCATCGTTTTGATAATTTTTTGCAGCGTTGATGCCACCTTGCGCAGCAATACTATGTGCACGGCGAGGTGAATCTTGAAAACAAAATACTTTTACTTTGTAACCCATCTCTGCTAAAGATGCAGCAGCAGATGCTCCAGCTAAACCGGAACCAACTACAAGCACTTCCAAACTACGTTTGTTTGCAGGATTAACTAAATGAACTGTAGAACGGTATTTGGTCCATTTGTTCTCTAATGTTCCTTCTGGAATCTTAGCGTTTAGTTTAGATGATGAAGCCATATGTTTGTTAATGTTGAATGTGAAATTTTAAACTCTTTTAAATTTTTACTTTTCTCCCAATAGCTATCGGGGCTTAAATTTTACTTTATTATTCCTAGGTGCATTACTATTGGCATTGCTGCGAATAGGATTGTAACTATTACTGAAAAAGCTGAACCGATGAACTTTATCATTGGAGTATATTTTTTATGATTTAAACCTAATGTTTGGAAAGCAGATTGGAAACCATGCAATAAATGGTAGCCTAAAGCAATAACGCCTAACATATAAATGGCAACATTGTACCACTCTTTGAAAACTTCACGCATGCTTGCAAAAGTATCGTGCTCAGTATGACTGAAAACAGCAACTTTAGTAGGTACCCAAAAATGGGCTAAATGCACCACTAAAAATATTAACAATAAAGAACCTAAAACTCCCATTGAGCGACTGTACCACTTGCTGTTAGCATTTCCTTTAGTAACTGCATATTTAATAGGACGAGCCTTGTTGTTATCTAAAGTAAGTTTAAGCGCCATAAAAATATGAGCTAATAAACCTACAAATAATCCAATTTCTAAGATTCGGATAATTGGGTTATGCGACATAAAATCAGCACCTTGGTTAAAAAGTACGCCGCCATCGTTAGCGAAAATCATTGAATTAAGTGTAACGTGAATCACCAAAAAGGAGATAAGGAATAATCCAGTTAAACCCATAATTACTTTTTTTCCAATAGAAGATTTAGAAAATTTTTCGTTGCTCATAAACAGTATTTTTTGTCGGTAATATTCGCTGCAAATATACGCGTGCAAATGCGGATTAACAAGCGATTTTACGAACAATAAGCTGTATGTTTTTTGTCCAACACTTAAAAAGGTCCAAAACATAGACAAAAAGGGTCAATTTAGAATCATTTTAAATAAATTTAACTAATGAAAGCCTGATGACAAAACTAGTGCAATAAATGCTGCAGATATTTTAGTTTTATTGAACAAGAAAAAATGGTTGTTTTCGAGCGTTAAATTAATGAATACTCAATAAAGAATAACATATTGTATATCAGTTGATTAAAAAATGAAGTTTATCATGTTTGTAATTTCGATTTTTATAATTTAACCACTTTAGTCAAAATATCGTATTTTTGTATTTCATGTTGGAAAAATGAAAGCTAACATTTTAACTAAATTTTAGTTTACTAATTTCAAAATAATAGAATATAATGGCATTTACACCTCCTCGTTTCGTTGACACAGACAAAAACAAATCAGAATTTTACGCAGTATTAAGAAAAAGAGTAGATGGTTATTTTAAAGAAAATAACATTTCGAAACACGCAACTCCTGCAATGGTTATAAAAACAATCGTTTTATTGGCTTTATACCTTGGTCCATTTGCATATATGATGCTTGTTCCAACAAGCACTGGAATTAGCATGTTACTTTGGTCTTTAATGGGCCTAGCCCTTGCTGGTGTTGGAATGAGTATAATGCACGATGCTAATCATGGTGCATACTCATCAAACAAAACAGTTAATTTTTGGCTTGGACACACCCTAAATTTAGCAGGTGGTTCTGTATTTAATTGGAAAATACAGCACAACGTTTTACATCATACATATACTAATATAGTAGAGTTAGATGATGATATCGATGACAAATTGGTATTACGTTTTTCACCACACACACAAGTGAAATGGTATCATAAGTTTCAAGTAGTGTATGCCTTCTTGTTTTATGGAATTCTAACATTATACTGGGCTTTATTAAAAGATTTTGTACAATATTTTAGATATACAAAACAAGGTGTAAAAAAAGCAAGCACTGCAGAAAACCTTAAAACATTCATTTATATTATAGGTGGTAAAATATTCTATTTCGGATTCTTTTTTGCCTTACCTATTTTTGTTTTTGATATGCCAGTTGGGCCTTTAGTTTTAGGTTTTTTATTAATGCAGTTTATTGCTGGAATGGTTTTAACAACTATTTTCCAATTAGCTCATACAGTTGAAGATACTACTCACCCATTACCAAATGCTGATAATAATATCGAGAACAACTGGGCAGTTCACCAATTATGCACTACAGTTGATTTTTCGAGAGACAATAAATTAATTTCTTGGTACATCGGAGGGTTAAACTTCCAAGTAGAGCATCATTTGTTCCCAACAATTTGCCACGTTCATTATCCTGAAGTAGCTAAGATTGTAGAAGCAACTACTAAAGAGTATGGAATTCCATATTTGGTAAACGATTCTTTTGGTAAAGCTTTAGGTTCACATGTTAGAACATTGCAACGCTTTGGTAAATTACCAGAACTTAATGGAGCACTTGGTTAATTAAAAGTTAACTCTTCGCCTAACTTATTAAAATCTATTCCATCAAAATTTCCTGAGCTCATCATCAGTAAATTTTTATTGGCAAATTTCTCTGATTTTAAATGTGAAACTAATTTATTTGAATCAGTAAATATTTTTAAATCGTTTCTTGCAAAAGCAATTTTAACCTGCTCTTCAGTTATTGGCTTTAATTTTTTATGAGCAATTGTGTGCGGATTAAAATATACAATTGCTTCATCAGCTTCATTCATTGCCCCGTTGTACTCCTTTAAAAACTCTTCGGTTAAACTACTAAAGGTATGAAGCTCCATACAAGCAATTAGGTTACGCTTAGTAAATTGTTGTTTTACTGCACTTACTGTTGCTTTTAATTTAGATGGAGAATGTGCAAAATCTTTATACATAGCAAATGTATCGGTGCGCTTTACTAACTCTAATCTTTTTGCTGCCCCTGTAAAACTTGCAATCGCCGTGTAAAAATCTTCATCACTTATTCCAATACTATTACAAACAAAACGTGCGCCATTCATATTCATTAGGTTGTGGTGGCCAAATATTTCTAAAGGAATATACTTTCCATTAAAATGTACGCTTGTAATTCCGTTTTCAATTGTGTGCGCAGGAATTCCGTATGCTTGTTGAGTAATTTTTGGATTTACTTTTTCATCTGCAAGTGCTTTTAAATCTTTATCGTTTTCACAATAAATTAATGTTCCGTTTTCTTCAATTAGTTTAATGAAGACTCTGAATTGGTCAACATAAATATCATACGTTGGAAACACATTAATATGATCCCAAGCAATACCACTTACAATTGCAATGTTTGGATGGTATAAATGAAACTTTGGTCTTCTATCAATTGGTGAAGCAAGATATTCATCTCCTTCAATAACCGCATACTTTGCTTCTTTGGTAAGTTTAACCATTGTATCAAAACCTACTAATTGTGCACCCACCATAAAGTCGGAATCGATATTCATTTTTTTAAACACATGCAAAATCATAGAAGTAATGGTTGTTTTACCATGACTTCCACCAATTACAATTCGTGTTTTATCTTTTGTTTGCTCGTAAATATATTCAGGGTACGAATATATTTTCAGACCTAATTCACGCGCTCTTACTAACTCAGGATTATCTTCACGCGCATGCATTCCTAATATAACAGCATCAATATCATTTGTGATTTTGTTAGGAAACCAACCTATTTCTGTTGGAAGAATGCCTGCCTTTGCTAAGCGTGTTTTTGAAGGTTCATTTATTTCATCGTCGGAACCAGTAACGTTGTATCCTTTATGGTGTAATGATAAGGCCATGTTGTGCATTGCACTCCCGCCAATAGCAATAAGATGAATTCGCATGTTGTTTAAATTTACTGCTAATTAAAGCTAAACTTGTTTTTAAAAAATGTTGGTTGGATGTTATTTTGCACAAAGCCTTGTTATTAAAGCTTGCCCCTACTTTATCATCATTACTGTTCCAGTAATTTTTTTGTATTCGCCATAGGCGTTTTTATATTCGATTAGGTAGGCATAAAGTCCGCCTTCCTTTTTCTCACCATCCCAACCTTCGGAGTCGTCGGCGGTTTCCCAAACTTTTAATCCCCATCTATCGTAAATAGAAAGTTTGTATTCAGTTTTCTCAACATATTGTGTCATCGGTAAAAACACCTTATTTACTCCTTTAGGAACAAATGCACTTGGAACAAAAATGCTATCTGTATGATAGGTATCAACGATATTGGAATTACTCAAAGCCATCACGCCAAAAGGATTTCCGCTTCCTTCAACGGCTTGAACATAATAGCTAAACCTTCCTTGGTTCGGAACAAGTTCAATTACATCATCAACAAATGAATTAAGTGAACCTGAAACGTTAGCAATAGGTGTAGGATTAAAAACATCATCAACAGAGCGATAAATATTATATGAAACAACGGTTCCTAAATAGGTTTGGTAATCTGTCCAAGTAAGTGTATTAGTTCTGTTTGAATTTGATTTAGCTTCTAACAATATAGAATTAGAAACATTAGAAACAATTGATTCTAAACCGCAACTATCAATAATCACGGCTTTGTAATAATAAGTCTGCTCGCTTGTTTCAACATTATTATCTGAAATAGCATAATTAGAAGTGTTGTTAAAGGATGGTATAAAACCTAATGATTGATATATTCCCGTTGGCGACAAAGATCTATAAACTTGTATACCTCTGAAATTCTCTGTACTATCTGCCTTTATTTCCACCAAAATATCCTGTGATTCTAATACGTTTACACTTTTTATGTAAACATAATTAGGCTGCGATTGATTACCTGCAAAAAACGAAACGATATTTGAAGTAGAAGTAATAGTTTCTCCAATATTAAATGCACGAATGAAAAAGCTATATGTTTTATTAGGAATTAGATTTGTTTCAGTATAGCTTGTTTGCGCGGCATTTCCAATAATTGTATAAGGTGCGCCATCAACCGACATATAAATTTTATAATGCAATAAACCGCCCTTCATGTTTATGTATGAATTCCAACCTAACAAAACACTTTTATCGCATAAAGAATAAGCCTGATTTAGAAAAAGAGTATTTTGACTTTGTCCAATTGTGCTAATATTTCCGCAGCTATCAATTGCGGCAATAGAATAGGTTTCGCTTGCCCCGTTTGGATTTGAAGAAGTATTAATATATAAAGTTGGAATATTTCCACAAACTGTATCAATAGCTAAAAATGAAAAACCTTGTTTTTTATAAATAACATAACAAGTTGCATCGCTTGATGGGGAAGGACTTAGTCCCATTATTGTTTGATTAGTTGAATTATTCATACTAACCGAATCAATTCCAGGAAGGTAAGGCGGAGTGAAATCACTTAATAATGCTCCAGAAACATTTGAAATAGAATTACAACCACTAGCATCTGCAATTTCTATCCGATAGTTTAAAAAATATGAGCAAATATTTATAGTATCTCGCCACCTTAAATCTGAAGTAGTTCCCAACAAAGTATAGGTTCCAGTTGGATATTCTCTATAAACATTGTAATTAAGGGAAGAGCTTGTTGGTAAGGGATCCGAAATAGCATTCCATTGCAGGTAAGCAACACCATTTAACGGATTTGTTACAACAAGAAAAATTGTTCGTACGGTATCTCTAGCTGGCTGAGTAACAGGGCC
>CANJJP010000022.1 GCA_947474485.1 Bacteroidota bacterium
CCATAAATAGTGAAAATTAAATGTGCAGCTGTATAGTGGTAAAAATCATTATTCCCTGTTCTGGTATTATCATCCTTCCATTGTTGACCATCAATAACATCAACTCTTGGAAAAGTAAGCTTGTGCTCAAAAACCAAAGCTACATTTTTCGAAAAACGATATCCTAAACCAAATCCACATGAGGGAGCCCAACTTGATGCAACAGATGCACTACTTCCATCTGCAACTGTTTCATAAGATTTATCATAAAATGACTGAAGATTTCCAATAGAAGGTTGACTCGCAATATTAGAAAAATTATACATCGTATCCCCGTTAAGGGCATTTATTTTTGTGCTATAAGTTGCAACGCCGATACCACCCCAAAGATGAAACACAATGTTTGTGCGTTTTTCAAATTTTGGGAAATTCATCTTCAACTCAAAGGCTCCTTCTCCATGCTTGGTTTTATAGTTATTATAAAAATAACCAGGACTTTTAAAATAATTGAGTGTTGTATCTATAGTGCCATTAAGAACAGTGTTTGATTTTAATGCAATATTTCTATTATTATCTAAACCATATGAATTACCACTCAAGAATCGAAAACCTAATGAAAAACCAACAAGCGCTTCTTCCTTGCGATTTAATATTCTTTCAATATTAAAACCACCAGCTAAACCAGCTTTATTTTTACTTAAATCATTTGATTGCCATGTTCCACCCATGTTTAAACCTAGTCTCCATTTGGGAAACTTATCTGAATAAGAACTTTGAGAAAAAGAGGAACTTACAGTTAAAAATGATACAAGCAATAATATTGCTTTAAAGTAATTTGTTTTCATGGATAGGAATTTGTCGTTTGAAATACACAATCTATGCCAAAATTAATGAAATACATGAGATATTAAATTCTTTTAGAAAATAAAAAAGGGCTCTTTTGGAGCCCTTTAAATAAATAAAAACAACTGATTACCACATTCCGCCAAAACTAAAAGAAGCTGTATCATTATGGTGAACAGGTTTAAACGTTAAAACAGGGATTTTCGAATCGTTAATAATATGATGCGCAAACTGACCTAATATCGCAGAAACCCCTCCATTTTGATCACTCATAATAGAAATAAGGTCAGATTTAGTCTTTGCCGCGTATTTTAAAATCTTTTCTGAAGAATCTTCTGTTGTTAAAATTAGTGAATCACTTGCCAACTTACTCTTTGCTGCCATTTTTTCAATTTGTCCGATTACTACTTCTAATTTGTGTTTTTCATTTTCTTCACCAGGAGCCAAAATACCTAAAATATGAATTTTTGAAGCGAATTTTTCGGCAAATTGTAATGTTGGAACTACTTTTTGACGAGTATGAGAAGTAGAATCAATTGGTAATACAATATTAGCATAACCAACTTTAGGTGTATTGTCTCTAACTGTAAGAACTGGGCAATTTGCCTTTGCTAATACACGATAAGCATTACTTCCTAATAGTAAACTGCTTTTTGAGTCTCCACCATGAGTTCCCATAACAATTAAATCTGCCTTATGCTCATCTGCTACTGCTACAATTTCGGAGGTAATATGACCCAATGAAACTAATGAAGTAACCTTAACGCCAAATTCTTTTCTAATATCACCCGCTAAATTCTCAAGCTTTTCACTCAAAAAATCTGTAACAATCGACATATCTTTCAATTTAAAAGCTGGAAAAATAACATCAATTAAATCATTCTTCTTTTGAACGTTTAATAATATCAATTCTCCTTTATTAACCTTTGCAATAAAAGCAGCGTGCTTAATAGCTTTAATGGATGTTTTCGAAAAATCCACTGGAATAACAATTTTTGAAGCTTTAAATTTTATCATAGTTTTTTGATTTTGTTTTACAAAGTAAATGAAATATCTGAAATAACAATATAATCTTGATGCAAATCATTTTTTATTCGTCTTTTTCTGATTGTAGTCACGCTTTTCTACCATAATTCCAGTAGAATCGTAAAACATCCATACGCTGTCCGCTGCATCCATTTTATAAAAACCATTGTACATTAACTTCCCATTTGGGTAATAAACATTAGATTCTCCATTCATTTTATCCAAATGAAAAAACGCTTCACTCCACAAAGTACCGTTAGGAAAAAAATACATCCATTTCCCACTTTTTTTTCCAAATCTAAAACCTCCTCTTACCTTTATTACACCTGAAGGATACTTCTCAAAATAATCGCCAGTGTAATTACTATCTGGCGGCTCAAAAACACCAATTTTATTATCCTTACTATTTAAATCAATGTTAATAGTACTATCGTTCTCCCCCTTTTTATCACTTAAATCTCCTTGGTTCGACTTACATGAGTCTAACGAAAGTAAACTTAAAAGCACTAATACAATAACTAAATATTTCATACTATTTTTTTCTATTGGTTGTATAGGTTACTAATTTCTCTAATGAATCTCTTGATTTTGAAGCAGGGAAAGTTGAAAGCAAATTTAGTGCTTTGTATTTATACTCATTCATTACTTTTTCTGCGTATGCAATGCCTCCTTTTTTGAAAACAAAATCAACAACTTCAGCTACACGCTTAGGCTCTTCGTTATGGTTTTTCACAATGTTGATGATGTATCTTTTTTCTTTTTGCGTTGATTGATTTAAAGCATAAATCAACGGCAATGTCATTTTCTTTTCTTTAATATCTATTCCAGTTGGTTTACCAATATCTTCATTACTTCCAAAATCAAACAAATCATCTTTTATTTGAAAAGCAATACCTGTAAACGTTCCAAACTCGCTCATTTGGTCAATATAAGTTTTATTTTCACTTACCGAAGCTACACCACACGCGCAACAAGCTGCAATAAGAGTTGCTGTCTTTTTCTGAATAATATCAAAATAAATTTCTTCTGAAATATCAAGCTTACGTGCTTTTTCTATTTGTAATAGTTCACCTTCACTCATCTCACGCACAGCATTACTAACTATTTTCAGTAAATGAAAATCGTTATTATCAAGTGATAACAACAAACCTCTCGATAATAAATAATCACCAATTAAAACGGCAATTTTATTTTTCCAAAGTGCATTTACCGAAAAGAAACCACGGCGTTCATTGCTATCATCAACAACATCATCATGCACTAACGTTGCTGTATGCAACAACTCAATTAGCGCAGCAGCACGATAGGTTGAATCATTAACTGAACCAAAAGTTTTTGCGGCTAAAAAAACAAACATCGGACGGAGTTGTTTTCCTTTTCTTTTTACAATGTAAGTGGTGATTTTTTCGAGCAGCGGAACAGAGCTACGCATCGAATCACGAAATCTATCTTCAAAAATTTCGATGTTTTCGTTAATTGGTGCTTTTATTTGATCTATTTCCGACAAGTGCTTCTAAAATGTGGGCTAAAGATAAGCAAAATTGTAGAAAACAGCCTTTGAAGTATTAGTTTAATTCTTTCTTGGAAATAGTAATTCCGGCAATATTTACATTGTACTCAACATAATCTTCATCTTCGTGATGAATTTTTTGAGCACCTGATTTTTTTACACCCATTTTCTTTAATCCATTACCAATTAAGGCTAACAAATTCATTCTTTTTGATTTGCTTTTACTTTCCTCCTCAGCAACATTTGCGGGAACTTTTCCTACACTTTCCCAAGCCGAATTTTGCATTTTTTGCACAAAAGATGTCTCAGTTTTTTTTGGCTGAACTTGAGCTATCAACTCAGGCTCATTTTCATTATAGTAATTTATTACAACTGGATTATATGGATGCGGGGCAGGTTCTTTAACTTTAGAAGTATTATTAGTTGCAATTAAAGGTTCAATAATTGATGTATTATTCGAAGGCAAATTATTGTTGTTTCTATTTACCAAAGAATCCTTTTTTACAATGTAATTTACAAATGCATTGTTTTTAGTTTTAACTGTGCTTTCAACATACGCTGGCTCAACACTAAATATATTATTCGCATTTCCTTTTTTTACATTCTTTAATTGAAAACTATTTTTAACTGCAAGTGCCGATGATGAAACATGTACTTCGTTACTTGGATAAAACACCATTAAAAGCAAAATTAAACTTGCTGCAATGGATAAGTAAGAAACATTGGAACGCAAGAAAACAATAATTGCACTCTTCTTTAACTCGTCTTTGTTTGGATAAATAATTGATAAATCAGAATGCGTTTTGGCAGCCTTGTACGTTTGAAGTTCTTTCATCAACACTTCATCTGCTTGCGCTTTTGCCAAAATCTCATTCGACTCGTTTTCTTTAAGCAATCCTTCTGAATAAGAAATCAATTCTTCTTCTCTCTCACTAAACTTAAATAAACATCTTGTTGCCATTGGAAAAGCAATTGTTTCAGGCTCTAATTTTATATTTTCGTATTGCTTTACTAAAGCTTGTAATGATTCATCTTTTTTTAATTGCTTTTCAAAAGCAATTCTTTCTTCTCCGCTTAAAACATTATCTAAATAAAACACTACACTTTCTTCTTTCGCGTCATCTAAACGCTTTAAACTATTTTTTGTGTCATAAATAAACGCAGCATCAACTGTAAGTTCGGGCAAGCTTAAATCATAATCAAATTCAATCTCTGGATGTTTTTCTAAAAACAATAATGCGGCACAGCGCTCCAAATCAGAAAGTTTCCCTTCCATTAAGTCGAGCAAAAATGCTTCATAATTATTTTTATTTATTTCCATCCTTGTTTATATAACAACTTCTAATTTCACAAGGTAATTTTTTAGTGTTTGTCTTGCTCTAAAAATATACACCTTTACTTGGCTCTCTGTTAATCCTGTAATCTCACCAATCTCTTTGTAATCGTAACCTTCATAATCCCTAAGCAAAACAACTGAGCGTTGAATCTCGGGTAATTTATCCACTGCCTCATTTAAAATTTGTTTTAATCCCTTGTATTGATTGTCTTCTGATTGAATGCTTTCAAAGCCATCGTGCCACGCTTCCTTCTTTTTTTCTCTTCTTATAAAATCAATCATGGTGCGATAAGCAGTAGTAAACATGTATGATTTAGCATTCGTACTTTCTACATCACTTACTTTTAACCACAGCTTTTCATAAGTATCTTGTACTATATCTTTAGCAATATCCTTATCCTTTAAAGTTTTTAATATAAATCTGTAAAGATTATCAGCATATTGATCTACGCAACTATTGAACTCAGAAACGGTCATTTATGTGTGTAAGACGAATTAGAAAACCGTAAAGTTACACCGAAACCTAATTATTTTAGATAAATGTTACTTTATGATAGTTTAATGCAGATTTTTCACAAAAATAAGACCTAGAAGCCCCCATTAGTCGATTTTTCTTATTCATCGTAGAATATCACTTATTCATATAATTTTTGCGCTTTTTAGGAAAAAAACTTCTTTGTATAGAGAATTTTTATTATATCTTTACGTTATGTGAGTGTTAAATTGTAATTAACAGCACAATTAAAAAGAATCTATTTAATACCTATTATATATGAGCGCAGTTTTAGAATTCCCAGTTCAAGAAACCCTACAAAAATTCTTCGGATTTGATGGGTTTAAAGGGAATCAAGAAAAAATCATTAATAACATCCTTAACGGGCAAGATACTTTTGTTATTATGCCAACTGGTGGTGGGAAATCATTATGTTATCAGTTACCAGCTATATTAAGTGAGGGAACTGCTATCATTGTTTCTCCTCTTATTGCATTAATGAAAAACCAAGTAGACGCTATTCGTGGTTTTAGTAGTGAAGATGGAATTGCTCATTTCCTTAACTCATCCCTAAACAAAAGCGAAACTACTCAAGTAAAAAAAGATGTATTAAGTGGAAAAACAAAGTTATTATATGTAGCACCAGAAACCTTAACTAAAGAAGAAAACGTTAAGTTTTTCTCGGAGTTCAAGATTTCTTTCTATGCGATTGATGAAGCACATTGTATTTCTGAATGGGGACATGATTTTAGACCTGAATACAGAAGATTGCGTCCAATCATGGATAAGGTTGGAAAAGCCCCTGTTATGGCTTTAACGGCAACCGCAACCCCTAAAGTTCAATTAGATATTCAAAAGAACTTAGGAATGCAAAAAGCTTCGTTATATAAATCATCTTTTAACAGAGGTAATTTATTTTATGAAGTTAGACCAAAAGTAAATGTTGCTAAAGAAATTATTAAATACGTAAAGCAAAACGAAGGCAAATCAGGTATCATTTATTGCTTAAGCCGTAAAAAGGTAGAGGAATTAGCTGAAGTACTTCGTGTAAATGGAGTTAAAGCACATCCTTACCATGCAGGTTTAGATGCAAAAGAGCGTGCTAAAACACAAGACCAATTCTTAATGGAAGAAATTGATGTGATTGTTGCGACAATTGCGTTCGGAATGGGAATTGACAAACCAGATGTTCGTTATGTTATACATCATGATATTCCAAAATCGTTAGAAAGCTATTATCAAGAAACTGGTAGAGCTGGTAGAGATGGTGGAGAAGGAAATTGCGTTACTTTTTACAGCTATGACGATGTGGTGAAGTTTGAGAAATTCATGAAGAGTAAACCTGTAGCTGAACAAGAAATAGGAAAACAACTGTTGAATGAAACAGTATCGTTTGCAGAAAACTCTACTTGCCGTCGTAAATTTTTATTACACTATTTTGGCGAATCATATGACGAAAAAAATTGTAATGCGATGTGCGATAATTGCCGTAATCCAAAACAACGTTTTGATGGGCAAGATGAAATTGTGTTAGCGCTTGAAGCTGTTTTAGAAGTTAAAGAACGTCATAAAACTAAAGATGTAGTAAATACCTTATTAGGCACGTTAACTGCAACTGGAAAAACATACAAGCATAACGAACTAGAAATATTTGGCAAAGGCGGCAATGATGATAAAGATGAGCGCTATTGGAATGCAGTCATTCGACAAGCATTGGTTAACGGACTTTTATCAAAAGACATTGAAAACTACGGTTTATTAAAAACAACAGAAGCTGGTAAAAAATACATTGACAAGCCATACGAAATTATGCTTACTAAGGATCATGATTTCTTGGGTACAGATAAATCGGATGATGATGATATTATTACTGCAGGTGGAAAAGGCGCGGGAGCTGCTGATGAAATTTTATACTCATTATTAAAAGATGAAGTAAAGAAAATTGCAAAAGCAAGAAAATTACCTCCATATGTTATTTTCCAAGAAACTTCATTAGAAGAGATGGCCATTCAGTATCCAATAACAATGGATGAGCTTACGCACATTACTGGTGTTGGAGCAGGAAAAGCTGCTAAGTTTGGGGCAAGTATGATTTCTTTAATTAAAAAATATGTTGAAGAAAACGATATCGAGCGTCCAATTGATATGGTAGTTAAATCGGTTGTAAACAAATCAGGTTTAAAAGTATATATTATTCAAAGCATTGATAGAAAAGTAGGTTTAGAAGCCATTGCAAAAGGCAAACAAGTTTCGATGACTGACTTACTAAACGAGATTGAAACTATCGTGCTTTCAGGAACCAAAGTAAACATCAACTATTACATTGATGAAATGATGGATCCAGAAAAACAAGAAGATGTTTACGAATACTTTAAAGAAAGCGAAACCGACTCAATTGAAGTTGCATTAAAAGAACTTGGTGAAGATGATTACAGCGAAGAGGAAGTTAGATTAATGAGAATAAAATTCCTAAGCGAATTTGCAAACTAATAAAAACAAAAAAAGCGACTTAAGTCGCTTTTTTTGTTTTACAATCATCTAGTTTTTAATTTCTGCCAATATAATTTTTCTTTCAAATTAAATGACGTTAAACAAGTTCTCGACTTGCGCTGAACTGACATCCTTCTGTTGCCTGAAATTGGGAGTAATTGATAGGAATGGTAAATATTGAACATCAAATTTCAGTGTCACTTCGAGCGCAGTCGAGAAACTGCACTAATAATAGTAAAATGTTTATTACATTTATCAAGTCAAAAAACATGAATTTGCAATCAAAATTTCCTAATGGAAAAAGTAAGAATAGATAAATACTTGTGGGCAATACGAATTTTTAAAACACGCTCATTAGCTGCAGATAATTGTTTTAAAGGAAAAGTAACATGCAATAATGTGCAAGTAAAATCTTCTTACATTGTAAAAAAGGGCGATACCTATCACATTAAAATTCACAAAGAATATTCGAAAATAATTGAGGTCGTTGATTTGGTTGACAAGCGCGGTGGCTATGAAGCAATGAAACCATTTTACATCGACCACTCCCCGCCTTACAAACCATTGCACTCCGAACCTTCTGCGTTTTACTCCCCTGCTCCATCGCGCGAAAAAGGAACCGGACGGCCAACAAAAAAGGACAGGAGAAATTTAGATGGAACGGATATGTTTTAATTCTCCCACCTATCCGCTTCAAAGTTTCGAATGAATTCTTTTATGCGTTCTGATTCTTGCAAAAATTCTTTTACATTATTTACGTACTCCTCTATTTCTCTATCGTATATATTACTTTCTTTTTTAATTACGCTTACAAATTTTCGTTTAATAAATAACTCATCAAAAGTTCGTTGCTCCGAAATATTTTTTGAGTTAATGGTTTGAAATTGAGAAAGCCAATTGCGAGCATCACTATAATTAATCCAAAATAATGGGATTAGAATTTCCTTCGAAACATCATATTTAACAGGGCAAACAGCTACAATACGAACATCCATTACAGAGCGTTGCTTATCGAAAAACCATTTTTCTTTTATCCAATATTGAGCAATGTATTCGACGCCTAATGTGTCGCTCATAAATTGTTTGGCGAGATTTTCATTGCCAAATTCATCAACACTATAAACTGTAATCGAATCAGAAACAACTACCCTATCAAACAATTGTTTTTTTGTCAGTGTATCATTCCAAACCATATCATCACTTTTATATGCTGTGATTTTGTTAGAATCAATTCCAGTCAATAAAATATTAAACAAATTAAGTTGATTAGGTCTTTTTTCAATAGGAAAATAAAAGGGAAAGTTCTCTCGTTCATTTAAATCAATAATTCTCCAAATATCTTTTGTCCACATTACATCTGCTTCACGAATTACAGGCTGGGCAATTGGAGTTTTGGTTTGTGAAAAAACAATGAGTGTTTCAAATAATGCAACTAACAAAAATACTTTTTTCATAATAAAACAATAAAGTAGTTGTTATGCCATGTAACTTATACCTCGCCAATGAAGAAAAGGTTACTTAGTTTGATATAGTTTTTTAAAATCTCCTGAAAATTTAGCGGTAAACAAATCTGCCCCGCTTTTTTTCATGTGATATAAATCGGCAAACAAATCATCTTCTTTGCAAATAGTGTCATTGGTATAATCAAAAAACGGAATGGCTGATTTAGTGGCAATTGCTTTAAATTTATTTAGGTGTTCGTCCAAGTTTTTAATGCGACTCGAAACAATTGTGTGTGCTGGAGAAATAACAAAATACAAATCGATTTTGCTATTTTTACAAATGGTTATTATTGAATCGAGGTAATCTGCATTTTCTTTTAATAAGATTGCTGCATAAGAAACTGTATCCTTTTTATCGATTATTTTATATTCGATTGGATGAATAAACTGAAAACCTTTGTAACAATTTAAGTCGTAAGAACTTTGTTTATTAGTGTAACCGCGCGCTGCGCAATTCAAATATTTTTCGCCTAAAAAAGGTAAGCTGTAAAACGGAATGTATTTGAATGCATAAAATCGTTTGTCGCGCTTAGCCAATTCATTAAATAAAATTTCATTATCTAAATATGGAAAAAAACGCGGGAACTCGTAAATGGTATCACTGCTTTCGTTTGAGAAATGATAGTCGATATTCATTATAGCCATTTTAGGTGCTTTACGTTCACTTAAATAACTTTTCAATAATCCGTAAGTAAAAGAATTATTAGAGCCGGAAACGCCAATATTATAAGAATCAAGCCCTGTTATCGAATCAAATATTGCTGGATTAAAATGACACTCGGCGCGCGATGAGCCAACAAAAATTACTTGGTGATTATTTTTCTGGTGAAACACTACATTAAATTTATCAAATAGCCCCGCTTTATTCTTACGTATTCCTTCATGCAAAATATAACGTACCAGGTATGCCAGCGAAGACAAGATTAAAAAGTAAAAGATTATTTTTTTCAATATTTTCATTAGCAAACAAGGCTTTGCTAATTTACGATAAAAGAAGGAATTCATTGTTTACATCATTTGCAATTGATAGCATTTCATCTTTAGATAATTTCACTCTTGGGTTAGCAAAATCAATCTCTGATTCATTATCAATTGGAATTAAATGAATGTGTGCATGCGGAACTTCGAAACCCAACACAACAATTGCAATGCGTTTACAGACAACTTTAGCTTTTAAAGCTATTGCCACTTTTTTAGCAAAAAAAAATAAGTGTTGGTAGCTTTCGTTATTTAAATCAAATAAATAGTCGGTTTCGCTTTTAGGAACTAATAATGTATGCCCCGCTTTCAATGGATTAATATCTA
>CANJJP010000023.1 GCA_947474485.1 Bacteroidota bacterium
CCTGATCACTTACTTTTTCGCGATTAATATTAAACTTGGTTTCCATTTGGAATTATTTAGATTTTTTTGTCAATACTTTTTTTAAGCGTTCCAAGATTCGGTAAAGTTTAACCTTGGCATTATTTTCTGTCATCATCATTATTTCTGCAATCTCTTTAAATGGTCTTTTCTCAAAAAAACGCATTTCTATTAATTGTAATTCATCGTTGGGCAATTCTTTAATTATCCTGCCTAATACAGGCATAAAGTCTTCATAATAGCTTTCTTGTATTTCTTCGCACAAATGTTTTATATCTGCCACATCAGCATTAACGGTACGACTTGATTTTTTATCTCTAAACACTTGCATTACCTCACTATGGGCAATACGATACAACCAGCTTGCAAAGGGAACACCTTTAAACTCGTATTTATGCAAATTAGTAAGTGCCTTTAAAAAAACCTGAGAGGTAACATCAAAGGCTACATCCTTATCTTCCATACGTTGGTAAATGTATCCGAAGATTTGTTTGTAATACTTGTTATAAATAGGCCCAAAATTTGTCGCATCGCGTTTCGCAGCCTCAATTTGCATGAACTCTGAACTTATTTGTTCTGCGCTTGCGTGATACTTTGACGTGAAACTCATATTAATACTTAGGGCTTGCAATTTGTTCGTTTTAATCTATAACAGTTTTAGAATACAAAAGATACAGATTAAACGAAATTATTTTTTAAATATTTGATTTACAGGTAAAAAAAAAGCTACCCGATTGGATAGCTTTTAATAATTAGTATAAAAGATTACCAATCGCTTTTACCCACTGTTGGAACTGGCTTAGCCATTTTCGCTTTTAAATCTTCAGCAACAATTTTAGCACTTGACAAGCCTGCACTTTTAATTTGTTTCCAAATAACTGAATTTAAATTCATAGATCCACAAGTAGGGACTTCATTAAAAACATCACCACCCGAACATTTACCTCTTTTCGAAACATGTTCTATTTTATCAATTGTATAACGATATTTCCCTTCTTTACAATCAATTGTTACACGCATTGTAATATCTCCTTCAACATCATTTGCCGGATTTAATTCCTTAGGCTTGTAATTAAATTTAACATTACATACAACTTGGCTTCCCGAACCACCACCACTTGATTTTTCGAATTTTTTATTTTTAGTTGTGTACCAATAATTTGCGCGTTTGGACAACTCGGCAATTGTTGCGGGCATTGTAGAACCTAATGTATCAATAACTTCCTCTGGAGGTGGTTCTTCAACAACAGGTTTCTTTTTGCCTTTTTTGCCTTTTACTTCTTCAACCGCTGCTGCAACAACTGGTGCGGGAGTTGGACGTTCCATTTCTACGCTAATAACTTCACGTACCATTTTGGAGGCATCTTCCTCTTCTTCTTGAGCATTTGATACAAATGGCGCTGCAAGAAAGAAAGCAACTACAACTAAAAGTTTTTTCATATTCACATTATGTAAGTACAAAATTAATAAATCTTCGAATATTTTGTTGGTTGTGTTTCACTAATCAAATTATATACCAAATCAAAAACATCATCCGCACTTGGCTTACTAAAGTAATCTCCATCACTTCCATAGGCAGGGCGATGTTCTTTAGCAGCAATGGTTACAGGAGCAGAATCCAAATATTGGTAAGCTCCTTGCTCCTCCACTACTTTTTGCATCATATAAGCGCTTGCTCCACCCGGAACGTCTTCGTCTAAAAATACCACTCTGTTGGTTTTCTTGATAGATTCAACAATCATGTGATTAATATCAAATGGCAATAAAGTTTGAACATCAATTAATTCAACGCTTATAGCTGCTTCTGCTAACATTTTCAGTGCTTCTTGAGCCACACGCACACATGAACCATAAGTTACCAGGGTAACATCAGAACCTTCGTTCATTACTTCTGGAATTCCAAGTGGTGTGCAATACTCACCAATATTAGCAGGAGTTTGTTCTTTTAAACGATATCCATTTAATGGTTCAATCACCAAAGATGGTTCATCTGCTTGCAATAACATATTATAAAAACCAGCAGCTTGTGTCATATTACGAGGAACACAAACGTTGATGCCGCGGCAAGCACTAATAATCATTCCCATTGGGGAACCACTATGCCAAATACCTTCTAAACGATGTCCGCGTGTACGAATGATTACAGGTGCTTTTTGGAAACCTTTGGTACGATATTGCACTGTTGCTAAGTCATCGCTCATAATTTGCAACGCATACAACAAATAATCTAAATATTGAATTTCAGCAATAGGACGTAATCCACGCATTGATAATCCAATTGCTTGCCCCATAATAGTTGCTTCACGAATACCTGTATCAAACACGCGATGCTCGCCATACTTAGCTTGTAAGCCCTCTAACCCTTGATTAACACCTCCAATTTTCCCAGAATCCTCACCAAAAATCATTACTTCAGGGTATTTTGTTAGAATCTTATCGAAGTTATCACGCAACAACTCTCTACCATCGCATTGTTTTAAATCAGCCTCGTAATGCACAGGAACAATAGCTACATGCGCTGCTGTCGTGTTTGATTGAGAATGTAAATAAGAACTGTATCTATCGTAATTTTCAATTTTAGCAAGGTTTAACCAATCTACTAATTTTTGACGCTCAGCACTTGCTTCATTACGTGTTATTCGAAGCACTTTTTTAACTGCCCCGTGTATATCTCTTCTAATTGGCTCAATTGCCGAAGATAAATCAGAAGAAACTTTTTGCACAAATGCTTGCTGAGAGCTAGTATCAGCAACTGCATTAATTAAACCAAGTACTTCTTGTAATTCTACTTTTATAGGCGCACAAAAAGCTGACCAAGCAGCTGTTTTGGATTCTCGTACTAATTTTTTTGCGTCCTCTTCAATTTTATCTAATTCTTCAGCTGTAGTTATTGCATTTTCTAAAATCCACTCACGCATTTTTTTAACGCAGTCGAAATCTAACTCCCATTGCAAACGTTCTTTTGATTTGTAACGCTCATGGGACCCTGATGTACTGTGACCTTGCGGCTGAGTAACTTCTTCAACATGAACTAAAACAGGAACGTGTTCTTCGCGGCAAACTTTTGCAGCCTTTTCGTACGTTTCACAAAGGTGAACGTAATCCCAACCTTTGGTTTTAAATATTTCGAATCCTTTTCCGCTTTCGTCGCGTTGAAAACCTTTTAAAATTTCGGAAATACTTTCCTTAGTTGTTTGGTATTTTTTTGGAACAGAAATTCCGTGTCCATCATCCCAAACACTCATTAACATTGGTATTTGCAATACACCTGCGGCATTAATGGTTTCCCAAAACAAACCCTCAGAAGTACTTGCATCACCTATTGTTCCAAAAGCAATTTCGTTTCCTTTATTTGAGAACTTAGTAAATTTACCTTCGTGCAAGTCTTTGTTTACCCTATAAAAATGGGAAGCATAAGCTAAACCTAACAAACGAGGCATTTGCCCAGCTGTTGGAGAAATATCAGCAGATGAATTTTTTTGGTTTACTAAATCTCTCCATGATCCATCAGGGTTAAGACTGCGTGTTCCAAAATGCCCACCCATTTGACGGCCTGCACTCATTGGTTCTTGCTCTTGATCCGTATTTGCATACAAGCCTGCAAACCATTGTTGTAGGTTAAGGGCACCAATTGAGAACATGAAAGTTTGATCGCGGTAATATCCACTTCTAAAATCGCCATCTTTAAATACTTTAGCCATGGCAACTTGAGCCAATTCCTTACCATCACCAAAAATACCAAACTTAGCTTTCCCAGTCAATACTTCCTTTCTACCCAATAAACTTGCCTGACGACTTTCGTTGATAATCAAGAAATCATTCAATACAATAGCCTTAAATTCTTCAAAACTAAGACCGCTTTCTGTTTTTTTCGCTTCGTTACTCATATTTGTGTTCCTTAACCTTACAAATATAAACAATTATCTAAATTATGGAAATGAATTTTTAAGGATAAAAAGGTGTTTTTATCGAAAAAGTCGTAGCTACAATCCACTAGTATTAAAATCTAAAAACGGTTAATATTAAGTTAATGTTAAATAATTCGATTTTTATTTAATATTCTTGTAACATTAGCTTAGCACTTGGTTTACGATGTAAACGGAACTTTGCACAAAAAAGTTAATGAAAAAGTATTTGTTCATCCTTTCTATAATTCAATTAATAAGTACTACAGCATTAGTAGCTCAAACAGGTAAAATCAGTGGAAAAATCATTGATAAGAAAACTGGCGAAACCCTTCCAGGTGCGAGCGTTTTAATAGAAGGAACGGTTCAAGGAGCTTCGTCTGATTTTGATGGCAATTATATTATAACATCAGTTAAGCCAGGTAAATATAATGTCATCTGTAAGTATGTATCTTATGCAAATAAATTAATAAAAGATATTGATGTAGTAGCGGGAGAAACCACAGTAGTCAATTTTTCAATGGAAGAACCGCAAGGAGATACATTAGGAGAGGTAACTATTACAGCAACATTAAACAAAGAAAATGTAAACACACTTTTTGTAATGCAAAAAAACAACGCATCAGTAAGTGATGGTGTATCTGCTGAAACAATTAAAAAAACACCAGATAGAAATACAAGTGACGTTTTAAAACGTGTAAGCGGGGCAAGTATACAAGACAATAAATTTGCTATTATTAGAGGTTTAAACGACAGGTATAATGCAGCTTACATTAATGGTGCACCACTACCAAGTTCAGAAAGTGATAGAAAAGCCTTTTCATTTGACATTTTTCCATCGAATTTACTTGATAACTTAGTAATTTTAAAAACTGCTACTCCTGAGTTGCCCGCTGATTTTGCAGGTGGAGTAATTCAAATAAATACCAAAAGTATTCCTGATGAAAATTTTCAATCCTTATCTGTTGGTGGTGGTTATAACACAATCACAACTTCTAAGGAAAAATACTCCTACGCAGGTTCGGGTACAGATTGGTTAGGTTTTGATGATGGAAAAAGAGCATTGCCAACAAGCATTCCTTCTACATTCGATTTTAAAAATAAGAACACCACTCCACAACAAAAAGCCGATTTAGCAAGGTTTATGCCAAATGAATGGTCACTTGAAAAAGGGAAATTTGCACCTAACGCAAGTTTCCAATATGCAATTGCACATTCATTTAAAGCAAAAGAAAAACCAAGTAGTTTTGGTATGATGTGCGCTATCACATATAATAATAATAAGACTTTTAATACATCTATAAGAAGAGAGTTTTTAGATGATATTGACCCATTAACTCAAAAATATACCCAGGACTTTGAATATTTTGATAATAATTATGTAACCAACACGCTTTTGGGTATCCTTGGGAACTTCACCTACAAAATAAATGATAAACATAGTTTAAGTTTTAAAAATATTTACAGTATTAACTCAGAGGACAGAGTTACCTTGAGAGAAGGTACAAGAGAGTTTTATAACACTATCAAAACACTCGAAAAATCAAGCGTAAGATGGTTTACTGAAAACAAATTATACACTACACAACTAATAGGAAAACATTTATTAGGCAAAACAATAAAATTAAACTGGTTGGCTGGTTACAGCAATATTAATAGAAACATTCCGAACTTAAGAAAGATGACTTATACAAAAGCATCTCAAAAGTATGACCCATCTGATCCATTTGAGCCAGAACCATTTTATGAAGCTGCAATTAATATAACTGGAACATCACCTACAACAGGTGGTAATTTCTTCTATTCTCAAAATATTGAAAACATGTATAATTTTAATACAGATGTTGCAATACCTTTTGATTTTAAAAAGAAAAAACTATCAAATGAACTAAAAATTGGAGGAGGATATCAAAGAAGAGTTAGAGATTTTGATGCACGTTTCATAGGCTTCACAAGATATAGCATACCTGGTGTATTAAATTTTGACAAAACCTTACTTACTTTGCCTGAAGACCAAATATTTGCCCCTCAAAACATTGGTAAACTTGCTAATGGCAAGGGAGGTTTTAAATTAGAGGAAGCATCTAAACCAAACGATTCTTATGATGCATCATCCCAATTAACTTCTGGCTTTATAATGTTAGACCATCGTTATAAATCTTGGTTCCGTATGGTTTGGGGCGCAAGGGTTGAAAACTTTGGGCAACGCTTAGGCTCATTTGAAGATGATGGCAAGGCTGTTATTATTGATACTAATTATACTGACATATTACCATCCGCTAATTTAATTTTCTCTTTAACAGAAAAACAAAACATTCGTGCAAGTTATTACAATACATTATCTCGACCTGAGTTTAGAGAGCTAGCACCTTTTGGTTTTTATGATTTCGTTACTAATTTTTCGATTAGAGGTAATCAATATTTAAAACGCGCATTAATAAACAATTATGATTTACGATACGAGTTCTATCCAGGAAGAGGACAAATACTTTCAGTATCTGGATTTTATAAAACGTTTAACAATGCAATCGAACAAATTAATCGTGCAGATGAAAACAGAGCTTTAACTTACCAAAACGTTGGTTTTGCTCAAAACTACGGATTTGAAGTTGAAGCGCGTATGATTTTAGGCGTTTTATTAATGAAAGATTCTAGTAAATTTTTAAATAACATTACTTTATTTAGTAATTATGCGTTCATTCGTTCTAAAGTAGATGTAAGCGAAGTAAAAGGAGCTATTGACCCAAACAGACCATTACAAGGGCAGTCTCCATACATCTTTAACGGTGGAGTTCAATACATGGATACAGATAAAGGTTGGGGACTAAGTGTTGCGGTAAATAGAATTGGAAGAAGAATTGCCATTGTAGGAAACACACAAGAACCAGATATTTGGGAACAAGGAAGAACTGTAATAGATTTTCAATTATCAAAAGCATTTTTGAAAAAGAAAAAATTAGAAGTGAAATTAAATTTCAGAGACATGCTTGCGCAAAAACTATATTTCTACCAAGATTTAAATCTTAACAAAAAACTAGACAAGCTATCCGACAACATTATGGCTGAAACAAATTTTGGACCAACCATTAGTTTAAACGTTTCTTATAAATTCTAACTAAAACATCTCATTCAAAAAAGAAGGCTGCCTCAAAAAGGGCAGCCTTCTTAATTTTAAAAAGTGTTAGTTTATTGACAATGGTTAAAAATTAGCATATAAATATTTAAAACAAAAGGGTGCCAAAGGCACTTTTTGAGGGGGAACTTTAGGAGCGATTACTTTACTTACGACAAGAAAAATGACACGCTGTTTTGTCCATCAGAAAAACCAATGCATAATATTGGAACAAGTAAACGAAAAAAAATACAATTACCAATTTAGGACTAAATTATATTAAAATTTTTTATAATTTCTTCAGCAAGTAAATTGAATAATTTACTTGCTTCGGCTGATTGTGAGTTGTTGTACGATTGTATTTCTTTGTTCATAATTATCTTTAAAATAATACAGAGCAATAAGAGTAAAAGACCTTCTTGTCTCAAATATAAGAAAACTCCTAAAACAAAAAAAGTCTCGATAAATCGAGACCTTTAAACTACTTGGGTAAGTAATCGGGTTCGAACCGACGACCCTCGGTACCACAAACCGATGCTCTAACCAGCTGAGCTATACCTACCATTTAATAGCCTGCAAATTTACATTATTTTTCTTTACAAATTAAATTTCTTCAAAAAAATTTAATGCACATCCAAAATTTCCTAAAGTGCCATTTTTAAATCCTTGATCTTATCCTCCAAATCCTTTATGGCTCCAAGCAATTCCTGACGTGTATTGTTTACATCAGGCAACTCGCTACTAAAATAACTTACAAATTTCCATATCTCTTTTACTTGATTTATTTTTATTTCATAATCCTGATACAATGGATTTAAGGAATGTAACAACAAGGTTTTATCCTTTTTAATGTGATTAAATGCTACTTTAAACACAATTCCATCGTCCGATGTAAGTATAATATAAGCTGCCCCATCTTTAATATCAATCCAGTTTTGCACAAATTCCCCAATTACATAAGACTTATCTTTAATAGGATACATAGAGTCTCCATCAATTTGAAAAGTGCGGTATTTCCGATCTTTAGATAAGAATGGTAATTGAAAAGTAGGTAATTGTGATATAAAATCAGGGTCGCTGTAGCCGTTGGTGTAACCAGCAATTGCCTTAATTGGTACTAATTCAATATTCTCATTGTCGTTTTGATCAACAGTAGAAGAAAGTACTCTCAGTTTAGAACCAGTAATAAAGGAATCAAACCCGTTTTCTAATTCTTCCAATTGTTTATCAGATAAACCAGAAAGATCTGTTTTAACTAAAGTATCTATATTTAAACCATAGTAAGTAGCAAACATAACCAAACCTTCAATAGTTGGTTCGGAGTGCTCATTTTCGTAAGCATTAATTTTGGTTCTCGAAATTTTCATTTGCTCAGAAGCTTCGTCCTGAGTTAAACCTTTTCGTTTACGAAGTAACTTTAAGTTGCTGCTTAAAAACATCTTAGCTAAATTTTAATTAAACATTTAAAATTTTAAAGCGAGCCCGCTTTTACAAAAAACAAACCATGGCGTTGGAGTTTTTTATGTTTAACTATGCGGGCTCTTATGCTTTAAAATAATTCCATTTTCAATTGCTCTTCCCGAGGCAAAACCGGTAACATCAATATTAATTCTCTTTTACTCTTATAATATTCTAACTGCGGGCGACTTGGGTCAAAAATATACTTGTTCCCCATTTCACCAAACATTTCTTGTATCAAATGTGTATTCAATGTCCAATTAATTAATTTCCCTGTGATATACTTACCTCCTGGCAATTTATATGTTTGCAATCCTAAACTCATTGGATCATCATAAATTGATTGTTCGATACAAGCAGTATAATCAGGTGTATTATTACTTACATTTAAAGCACCTAAAAACTTGCGATTCTTTTTTGCATGTAGTTTATTTTCCAAACTCGAGAATGCAGATTGCACATCTTCCGGAAAACGATCTACCTTCATGCCCATAACTTGTATGGACTGAATTTGCTGGGCTCTGTATTGTGTTGCTTTAATTGTCATTGTTATAATTACAGCACAAAAATACTAAAGATTATTTAATAACCAAAATAAATATCAATTTTTAATCAAATTATTTTAAATTTTTTGCCCTTCTTTATTTTCCTAACTTTGCACAATATGAAAAAAGCTGCGTCAATACTACTATTTGTGCTATTTTTTGTGAGTTTTGAAACACAAGCTCAAAAATCTTGTACTGGAGTTATTAATTCTGTAAAAGGTAAAATTTTCACCATTACTTCTGAAGATGTAAAAGATATTCCTTCAAAAACAGACACATGCAGTGTTTCAAAAGATATTTCAGGCACAAAAAATCCATTTGGTATTATGGTGCAAAGTGGCTGGCTGGGCGTTGCAGATGCAATGTTTGTAAGCCAAAAAGGAAATACGCTTACTTTTAAAATTACAAAGGAAACATCGAGCATAGTAATAAATGGCAAAAAAACCGTTCATTTTGTGAATGGCAAAAAAATGAAAATAGAGTGGAAATAGAGAAAGAGATTATTATGAAAAAGAAACCATCGTTCGAAGATATTTATATGGATTTAGCTGAAAGCCTTGCGGTACGTTCGCATTGCGTTAAAGCACAAGTTGGAGCAGTATTAACAAAAGACACACGTATTATATCATTAGGGTACAACGGTCCGCCTGCAGGAACCCACAATTGCGATGAAGTTTGGCCAGAGGAAGGTTGTCCTCGCGATAGCAAAGGAAGTTGTTCATTGGCTTTACATGCCGAGCAAAATGCAATTTTATATGCTTCAAAAAATGGAGTTACTATTGATGGTTCTACTTTGTTTGTAACCCTTTCGCCTTGTATTGCTTGTGCACGTGTCATTTATTCGGTTGGAATTAAAAAAGTATTTTTTAAACGTTCGTATGCAAAGTTTAAAGGCATTCCGAACGATGAAGGTGTTGATTTTTTGAGAAAATTTGGTGTAGAAGTTGTTCAGTACCAAAAAGAAATTGCTTAATAAAATGAGAATCATAAAAATTATAAGCTTGATTTTGGGTATGTTGTTATTAAACAATATTACTGCAATGGCGCAAGAACAAAAAGGTACAGGGGCAGGTGGAACAAATGCTAGAATGGCACGAACTATTGAACGCTCTAAAAGAAAAGCCGCTAAAAAAGAAGCGAAAGAGAAAAGAAAAGCTGAAAAAGCCAATGTAAAGGCAATAAAAAAACATCACAAACGCATACAAACTAAGGAAACGCGTAAGCGAATGAAAAAAAGCAAAAAAAAGGCAACTGGCAAAAATAGAAAACAACATTTATAAGTTTTTTGGCATTTGCTTGATATTTAGTTTGATTTACTATATTTGTATTCTTAAATCAAAAAATCATCATGGGAAGAGGAGATCAACGTTCGAAAAAAGGTAAAATTGCAGTGGGTTCATACGGTAAATTACGTCCACGCAA